>NZ_RHIB01000002.1:600000-806434 GCF_003710255.1 Alteribacter keqinensis
TACTTTTTCAGTGCCTTCCTATGAACAGATGAGACTGCATCAACCGTATTATTCAGAAAGTCCCTGCATGGCAGTGATTAAAGCGAGCTTGTAGACATCTTCTACGTTACAGCCGCGGGATAGATCGTTCACAGGTTTGTTAAGGCCCTGCAGGATCGGTCCGATCGCTTCGTAGTTACCGAGACGCTGGGCAATTTTGTAGCCGATGTTCCCTGCTTCAAGGCTTGGGAAAACAAACACGTTCGCTTCTCCATTCAACGGAGAGTCCGGAGCTTTTTTCGCTGCCACAGACGGAACAAAGGCTGCGTCAAACTGGAATTCGCCGTCCAGTGTCAATTCCGGCTCACGCTCTTTTGCGATTTGAGTCGCATCTACCACGCGCTCTGTCTCAGGGCTTTTCGCTGATCCTTTTGTTGAGAAGCTGAGCATCGCTACCTTTGGATCGATATCAAAGACCCGAGCTGTTTTCGCCGCTTCAATAGCAATCTCTGCAAGGTCGCTGCTGTCCGGGGCAATGTTAATCGCACAGTCACCGAAAATGTACTTCTCTTCGTTTTTCACCATTACAAACACGCCGGACGTCTTTTTCACGCCTTCTTTTGTTTTGATGATCTGAAGTGCCGGACGGACCGTGTCACCTGTTGAGTGGGCCGCACCACTGACCAGACCGTGTGCTTTGTCCAGGTAAACGAGCATGGTTCCGAAGTAGTTTGGAGACTTCAGAATCTGGCGTGCATCATCGTGGGACGCTTTTCCTTTACGACGCTCAACGAAAGCTTCGACTAGCTCTTCGAAGTGCTCGTACGTTTCCGGGTCGAAGATGTCAATTCCATCTACAGAAACCCCGATCTCACCTGCTTTTTTGGTAACTTCCTCTTTATTTCCAACCAGTACCGGCTTAAGAACCCCGTCTTTCTTTAGCCGCGCTGTTGCTTCAATAATACGCTCGTCCGTTCCTTCCGGGAAAACGATCGTCGGGTTGTGTGCCTTCACTTTTTCCAAAATGCCTCTAAATAAGTTGCTCACAATGATTCCTCCTTGTTTTCATACCTATTCTGACCTTTATCCATAAGGATACTCCTTTCGTTTTAAAAAATAAATTGTTGTGATCAATTCTTCACAAAGTTCTAATTTTCAGACATCCTTAGTTCTCTTTTACCCGTGCCACACTCATTTCATTCACCTATATGCCTTAACCGAACTTCCTAAATTTCACCTATTCATTGTTCCCTCCGAGAAACTTCAGTATAATGAATGAATAATCACTCATTTTCTCATTATTTTGACTATTAACCAAAAAAACAAGGAGGACTCTTATGGCCTGTGATGCTTTATTTCAGCCGCTTACGATCCGCAACCTTACACTGAAAAGCCGTGTCATGATGGGATCGATGCACGTAGGACTTGAAGGATTGGAAAATGGAATCGAAAAGCTGACGGAGTTTTACAAACTTCGCGCCCGCCACCATGTAGGATTAATTGTAACAGGCGGTGCCGCTGTGAACCGTGAAGGAAGCGGCGGTCTTGATTTTATGATGATTGACCACGAAGACGACATCGAACGCTGGAAGCCTCTGACGGCAGGTGTCCACGAAGAAGGAGGCCGGATCGCTCTTCAGCTTTTTCATGCAGGACGCTATGCGTACAAAATGATGATCGGGCAGGATCCGGTTGCCCCTTCTGCCATTCAGGCGCCGATTAACCCTGACCCTCCAGTGGCCCTTTCTGACGCCGATGTGGAAAGAACGATTAACGACTTCGCCCAGGGTGCACGCCGTGCCAAAGCAGCCGGCTTTGACGCTGTTGAAATTATGGGTTCGGAAGGCTACCTGATCAACCAGTTTACCTCCCCTGCTACAAATAAACGGACGGACCGATGGGGCGGGAGTTTTGAAAACCGCATCGCCTTCTCTCTGAAAATTACCGAAGCGGTACGGGAACAAGTGGGAGAAGACTTCCCGGTTATTTTCAGGATGTCAGGCCTTGATCTTGTGGACAACAGCACGACTGAAGAGGAAACACTCGCCTGGGCAAAAGCCATTGAAAAAGCCGGCGCCGACGTTTTAAACATCGGGATTGGGTGGCACGAATCGAGAGTGCCGACCATTTCCATGAAGGTACCCCGCCTGCAGTTCGTCCCTGTGGCTGAAAAAATTAAGGAAGCTGTCTCCATTCCAGTTGTGGCCAGCAACCGGATCAACGACCCCCGGGACGGAGCGAAACTTCTTGAAAAAGGCACCGTTGACCTGATTTCCATGGCTCGACCGTTCCTGGCAGACCCTAAGATCCTTACGAAGGCGCGGGAAGGCCGCCATGATGAGGTCAACACGTGTATTGCCTGTAATCAGGCGTGTCTTGACCATGTGTTTGAAGGGAAAACGGCTACGTGTCTCGTGAATCCTGAGGCAGGACGGGAAACGGAGCTTATATTGAAGCCGACTTCTAACCAGAAAAACATTCTCGTTGTCGGAGCAGGACCTGCTGGGCTTGAAGCAGCAAGGGTGGCCGCTGAGCGGGGTCATTCAGTCACCCTCGTGGATGAAAAAGAGGAAATAGGCGGGCAGCTGAACTACTCCAAGCGGATTCCAGGGAAAAAAGAGTTTTATGAAACCCTTCGCTACTTTGATGTACAGCTTCGTCTCCTGGGAGTTAATGTCGTGCTCGGACACCGCCTGACCGATCAGGACTCTCTTTTGCAAAAAGCAGACGAAGTGATCCTTGCTACAGGCATTACACCTAGAATACCGGAGATTCCAGGGGTGGATCGGGAAAACGTGGCCAGTTACCGGGACGTGTTCGATGGAAAAGCCACTGTCGGCAAAACGGCAGTAATTATCGGAGGCGGCGGAATTGCCTGTGATCTCGCCCTCTACTTGAAAAAGAAAGGTGTCGAATCGATTACCCTTCTCCAGCGGGGCAAAACCTTCGCCAGGGGAATCGGAAAAACGACCAGATGGACAACATTGATGGAACTTAAGCAGAATAAGGTTCAGATGATTGGCGGATTGGAGTACAAAGAGATTAACGAAAACGGTGTAGTCATCAGCACAGGCGGAAACGAGCAGACTGTACCGGCTGTTTCAGTTCTTTTAGCCAGCGGTCAGCTCGTCAATAACACCCTTGCGGAAACGATCGAATCGCAGGGAAAAACCGTTCACATCATCGGTGGCGCGAAGCACGCACTCGGACTTGATGCAAAAAAAGCGATTTACGACGGTACGCTCGTAGGACGGGCAATTTAACCTTTTGAAGGAGTGGAAACGACATGTCTTATCAAACATTAGCTTATGAAGTGGGTAACGGTGCAGGTACAATCACCCTGAACCGCCCCGAAGTAAAAAATGCGATCAATGAAAAAATGCACGAAGAATTGTTTGACTGCCTTCAGGAAGCGCGCTCTGATGAAAACGTGCGTGTCATCGTACTCCAGGGCACAAACGGTTCGTTTTCCAGTGGGGCCGACTTAAAAAGCATCCCGGTTGAGAAGCTGGAACATTTTGACCACGGGGAATATCTTGAACGTACGTATAATAAGCTTGTAAGACTTCTTGACGCCATAAACAAGCCGACCGTTGCCTACTTAAATGGAACAGCAGTCGGTGCCGGACTCAGCATCGCTCTTGCCTGTGATTTCAGAGTTGCGGAGCACGATGCGAAACTGGCCTTGAGCTTTATGAAAATCGGACTTGTTCCTGATGCGGGTGCCTCTTACTTTCTGCCGAGGCTGATCGGTTTGTCCAAAGCTCTTGAGCTCTCTCTCGGTGAATCAATTAGTGCTGAGGAAGCTTACAGAATTGGACTGATTCACCGGATCGGTAACCCGGATCAGCTTATGGAGACGCTGAAACAGGCGCCCCCGACTGCCTATTCCAATATGAAAAACAACATGAAGTGCGGGCTTCACCTGAGCCTTGACGATGTGCTGGAAGAAGAGCGTAAAGGCCAGCAGCAGGCCGGAAAGTCCGACGAACACCGCCAGGCCCTGCTTCATTTCTTAAAAGGGGTTAAGAAATAACCTTGTTGTTAATCCTTTCATGTAAAATCCAGACAAAGCCTGCGTGCCTTTCGCTTTCCGCGGTGGTGCTGGCAAGCCTCCTCGAGCTGGTGCTCTGCGGGGTTTTGCCTGGCCCCTACTACCGCATGAGTCTCAGGCACTCCTGCTTCGTGATCTCTTTTAGAAAAAAGCAGTTGGCGGAGAGTACTCCATCTGTCCATTGGCAAACTTGCTTCTGTCCAACAGCAAACCATAAACTAACAGCGTTTACAATAAGAAAAACCAGGCGGAACAGACCGTTTGGTTTTTCGTTTTTCTAATAGTATAATAAGAGTTGCGAAACTGTACATAGGAGTCGGGGTTCTCCCCTTCTCTCACGTTATCGATTTATAAAAAGATTGGAGTGTTTTGAATGAGTGAAGCCGCTAAAACGTTAGATGGTTGGTACGTTCTCCACGATTTCCGTACGATGGACTGGGCTTCTTGGAAGAAGCTTGAGTCTGAAGAGCGCGAAAGCATCATTGCCGAGTTCCGTCACCTGCTGGATAAATGGGCAACAACCCAGGAAAAATTTAATGGAAGCCATGCTCTTTACAGCATCGTCGGACAGAAAGCCGATTTCATGATGATGCTTCTTCGTCCGACAATGGATGAGCTTAACGAGCTGGAAACAGCGTTTAATAAAACACGTCTTGCAGAATACACGATTCCGATGTATTCCTACGTATCCGTTGTGGAACTGAGCAACTACCTTCCGCCGGATGTGGACCCTGAAACAGACCCTGAAATTCAGGCCCGCTTAAAGCCAATCCTCCCGCGCTGGCAGTATGCCTGCTTCTATCCAATGGACAAGCGCCGCGACGGTGAAGACAACTGGTACATGCTGCCGATGGAAGACCGTAAAGCGATGATGCGCAGTCACGGCATGATCGGCCGCAAGTATGCAGGAAAAGTACGCCAGATCATCTCCGGCTCTGTCGGTTTTGACGACTGGGAGTGGGGCGTAACGCTGTTTGCTCATGACGTATTGGAATTTAAAAAGCTTGTTTATGAAATGCGTTTCGATGAGGTTAGTGCCCGTTACGGAGAATTCGGTTCTTTCTACGTGGGAACTTACCTTGATGAAGACTCCCTTTCCAAGTTTCTTTATATCTGAATTTAAGATGAAGGCGGCCGGTTCACGGCCGCCTTTTTTTGCGGCGGGAGGTATTATTGGGGCGGTTTTGTCGTTCAGTTTCACCAGATTTTTTTTACTTTTCCGCATTTATTCTTTACTTTTACCGCTTTATTTTTCATTTCCATACATTTATTTTTCACTCCGCTCTCCCTCCTCTCCCATTCATACCTGCAGCACCTCCCACATAGGATATAGGAGCGCACGTGCGCACAGCGAAGGAGGTCGAATACAATGGCAGTGATCAATGCATCGGAGAGCGATGTGGCACTCCTCGCCCGGCTGTTAAGGGCTGAAGCTGAAGGGGAAGGCGAAATTGGCATGATGAAAGCCGGAAGCGTCATGGTCAACCGGGTAAGAGTACGGTGTCTGGATTTTGAGGATATAAATACAGTTGAGCGAATGGTTTATCAGTCTCCCGGCGGATTTGAAGCGACTCAAAAGGGGTATTTCTACCAGCGGGCAAGAGAACGGGATAAGCGCCTTGCACGCCGGCTCATTCAGGGCGAACGAACAGGAATTGCCGAGCACGCCTTATGGTTTTTCCGGCCGCCCGGTGACTGTCCTCCGCAGTGGTGGGGCCAGCCGAACACAGGCCGTTTCAAACTTCATTGCTTTTACCGGCCGGAATACGTTGATTGTAAAGAAGTATATGATGTCTATTAAAACGACCCTTACCCGGTCGTTTTTTTATGGAAAAAACAAATGAGCATAGGCTTACACCTTGTTTCATAGTATTAAAATAGCGCAGGAGCGCCGGCTTTTATATTTAACTTTCCCGAACGAAATCTTCGCATCTGAGAGTTAGCAGCGTCAGGGGGTGAATGGAACGGCAGAAGTTTCTGCTAATTCCGGTAAATAAGAAGCTTCTTGCTTTTGTAAGAGATTATGGGTGAAGGCCACAGGTCCAGTCAGAAACAACCTTGCGTAATAGAGGCATTACGCCGCTTCTTATTGATGATTCTGTCTGCTCTGATGACTTGCGAAATTCTTAAAAGGACGTGATCGTATGTATCAACAGTACCCACAATTTGGTCAAAATGCGTTCCGGGCTCCGGGTCAGGGAATGGGCTTTAATCAGCAAAACGGAATGAATGGCATGAACGGAAACGGTCAGCAGCAGTTTCTCCCGGGCACACCGGAACCTCCTCAGCCTGCATTTGCCGGCGGTCAGCAACAGCAACAGTCAGGCGGACCATTCGGCATATCAGCGCAAATGCCCGGCATGCTTCCGATTGAACAGTCCTACATTGAGAATATCCTCCGTTTAAACCGTGGAAAAATCGGTACGTTTTACATGACATATGAGTTAAACGAGAAGTGGAATGCGAAGATTTTTAAAGGGGTTATTGAAGCTGCGGGGCGTGACCACATTATTATCAGTGACCCGCAGACTGACAAACGCTTCCTGCTTCTGATGGTCAACCTTGATTACGTGACGTTCGATGAGCCTCTTGAGTACGATTATCCGTTTGACAACGGGCCGGACCTGGCGACATTTGCTCCGAGATAGTACTTTGCTCTTCAAAATAACGGCTCCCAAAGTGTAATGCCGCCTTGGGAGCCGTTATTTTTTATCCTGAATGATTTAAAGCTGCGATAAAAATCAGTGTCCATCCTACCAGAAATGCAACGCCGCCGATCGGGGTAATGGCGCCCAGTACGCGGATACCGGTTAGACTCATGACGTACAAGCTTCCGGAAAAAAGAATGATCCCGATAAAGAAGGCCCATCCCGCACCGTGAAGAAGTCCTGTAGAAGACAAGTGTTTCGTCAGAATCGCCACTGCGATAATCGCCAGTGCATGGATCATATGATATTGAACACCTGTTTCAAATGTCTTCATATAGCCCGTAGCCTCAAGCTTATCTTTTAAGGCATGGGCACCAAAAGCCCCAAGCGCTACAAACAAAAACGAGCTGATACTTCCGAGCAGTAAAAATAACTTCATGTGAGTGTTTCTCCTTTCGATCCTGTTCAATGTCAGAATATCACACTCGTGTCAGAAAGGGAAAATGCGGTTTGAACCATTACCGGTTCTGGGCAAAAATACGCAGACAGTTTTCCATCCGCTCTGCTTCTTCATGACTGGGTGTAATGACAACAACGTGATCCCCGTTCACTTCCATATTCACATGACGGAACCCCTGCTGGTGAAGGAAGTCTTTTACTGAGGACGCGTGTTCCTTCTCTGTATAAAGGGTATGGTCCCCTACATAATGATTGTTCACATACATCTCATAACGGTCTTCTGTGAGCTTTCCGTCATACTGCTCCCCCTCAAATACCCTGAAATAAAGAGGCAGTCCTGAATTACCTGTGTTGTAGATCATAGTGTGGTACTCCTTTGCAACGTTATATTAACAAAGTTCCCCAGTTTCCTGTGAAACCATTCGAGAAGACACACTTTTTTATAATAAGGCTGCCATGAAAAAGAAATTAGAAGAATGTTATAACCCTTCATTGATATTCAGCTTCGTTGAACGGAATACACTCCCTTTCCGCGGACTCGCGACGAGCTTCCCCGGGGCTTTGTCTCTGCATGGTCTCGTCTGTCTCGCGCTTCCGCAGGAGTCTTGCGTATTCCGTTCAACTACGATGCGCTGTGCTGTATAAATCAGAGGAACAGGGAAACTCAGCCCAAAAACCCGCAGAAAGGGAGTGCAATGTGCTAAATCAACACCTGATTTTAACAGAGCTTATAAAATAAAATGAGTATCCCTCTGAGTCAGTAAATTTCTTTTATTAAAAATGGAAGTGTGATAATCCTTTTAGTATCATGCGCAGCTGAACGCCAGCAGCGAGACTCCTGCGACAGTGACGAGCGTTAACATCATGAGTCCTCTGCGAGTTGCTTCGACGCAGATCACTTCGAAGCGTTACTTGTAGAGGAAGAAGCAGGGTTCATTCTCCTCACCGGCGAGCGGATGGCGTTCAGCAGAGCTCAGATAAACTGACGTAAGGGTATACTCATTAAAAATAATATTCAAGGCAGAAAGGATGACGTCATGATCATTAGCGTACGGAACTACACCCTGGCTGATTATGAAGCTTTACTTACAATCCAGAAAGAAGCCTTCCCTCCCCCTTTCCCTGAAGAATTGTGGTGGAGTAAAGACCAGATCCGCTCCCATATTGAGACCTTTCCTGAGGGTGCCATGATTGCAGAGATTGACGGGGAACCTGCCGGATCTGCCACGGCCCTCATGATTTTGTTTGACGGGAAACCTCATACGTGGGATGAAGTGGCGGATGAAGGCTATATTGCACGGTCCCATAACCGTAAAGGAGACTCCCTCTACGGCATTGATGTGTGCGTCAGGCCTGAGTTTCGTGGAAAAGGCGTTGCCAAAGCTTTGTACGAGGCCAGGAAGTCACTGGTAGAAAAGCTGAAGCTGACTCGCTTTATAGCAGGTTGCAGAATTCCGGGCTACCACAAGCATGCAGACCGCCTCTCCCCCCAGGACTATATGATGGAAGTAAGGAACGGACGAATCGACGACCTGGTCCTTTCTTTCATGATCCGGCAGGGAATGACACCTGTTCAAGTGATGGAAAACTATCTGGACGATGAGGAATCGAAAGACTGTGCAGTGATTGTGGAGTGGAAAAGAAGGCAGTCATGATACCGGAAATAAATACAAAACAGCCTGGCACGGGGTCATTTCCGTACCAGGCTGAAAAAATGCCGGCTCTAAAAATCAAATAAGCTGTCGCTGTCAGGCTTGTCATCATCGTCGTAAGCCGAGCGCTTTGGCTGGCGGGGTGCAGATGACTTATCATCATCGAGATCCCCCATCATCCGCTGCCTTTCAAGGATATCCATAGCTGATGCATCGCTCTTCGCTGCCTCAGAGGAAGATTCCGTTGCCAGCAGCAGATCACAGTAGGTTCTGAGCGCCGTGACGTGCTCTCGGATGTCCGCTGACGAACCCGTATTAATATGCTTTCGCACCTGGCCCAGTTCCTGCTCCATCTTTGCTACTACGGTCTTTGCTGAAATGTTCATGGTGTATCCCTCCTCTTTTGAACAGTTTCGTACGTTTAGCATAGCTTTATTTTTCGGTCAAATCAATAAACGTCTCTACGTCTTTTGCTACAAGATCAATCGCACTTTGCCAGAATTCAGGCTTTGTAAGGTCTGCGTCCAGGTGTTTTTGAGCGAGGTCCTCAACCTGCATACGGCCGGTGTCACGAAGAAGCTCAATGTAACGCTCCTCAAACGCCGTTCCTTCTTCCTCTGCTTTCGCGTAAATCCCCATACTGAAAAGATAACCGAATGTATACGGAAAGTTATAAAACGGAACGCCCGTAATGTGAAAGTGAAGTTTTGAAGCCCAGAAATGCGGTGAATAAGAGCCCAGTTCATCACAGTATGCTTCTTTTTGGGCTTCCAGCATCAGCTCATTTAACCGGTGTACACTGACTAGTCCTTTTTTTCGCTCCTCATAAAACTTTGTCTCAAACAGGAACCTGGAGTGAATGTTCATAAAGAACGCAATAGCCCGGTTCAGTTTATCATCAAGAAGCTGCACTTTCGCCTCTTCTGTCGCAGCCTGCTTCACCGTGGCATCGGCTACGATCATTTCAGCAAAGGTCGAAGCTGTCTCAGCCACGTTCATGGCATAGCGCTGCGCCATCTGCGGAAGGTCGTTCATGACATGCTGGTGATACGCATGTCCCAGCTCATGGGCGAGGGTTGCGACATTTGAAGCAGATCCGTCATAGGTCATAAAAATACGTGACTGCTCTTTTACAGGGAAGCTCGTACAGAATCCTCCCGGCCGCTTGCCGGGGCGGCTTTCTGCTTCGATCCACCGCTTAGAAAAAGCTTTCTCTGCAAATTGGGCCATCTTGGGGCTGAATGATTCAAACTGCTGGACGATCATATTCGCTGCATCGTCATAGGACACTTCTTCCACTTCACTCGTAAGAGGAGCTCCCACATCAGTCCAGTCCAGTTTTTCAAGACCGAGGAGTTCCGCTTTGCGCTTCAGGTATTTAGTAAAGACCGGCTTGTTATCTTCGATTGTCTTCCACATCACATCCAGCGTCTTTTGCTGCATACGGTTAATATCCATCGGCTCTTTCAGGACATGATCCCATCCCCGGGCTTCGTACGTTTGAAGCCGGAAGCCACCGAGATGATTGAGGGTATTGGCAAACAATTCCGCTTCGTCTCCCCAGGCTTTTTCCCACTGTTCTGCTACATGCTGTCTCGTATTCCGGTCTTTACTCGTCATTTTGTTTGCTGCCTGGCCGACAGAAAGAGACTTTGTTTCACCGTCTTCTTCTACTTCAACGCTCATCCGCCCGACAATCGTATTGTACATATCCCCCCATGCATGGTAACCGTCTACAGACAGGGACTGCATGAGCTTTTCTTTTTCAGCAGGGAGTTTGTCGTTCGCGAGGCGGCGACGCTCCTCAAGATTATATGTAAGTGGTTTTACTTCATCCAGGTTTACGAGGCTTTCCCAAAGGTCATCAGAAAGACCAAGGAGAAGCTCATCAAGAGATGTCATAAAAGAAGAATACGAGGATGAAAGCTGCTTTACGCGCCCCGTAAGTAATTTTGCCGGTTCGTCTTTCGTATTCTGTGCTGTCAGGCAGCTTACAAATGCCCCCGACTCCCGGACGCGCTTTGAAATTTCCTGGGCGCGCACCAGAACGTGAACGATACCGAAAAGTTCCTCTTCTGTTTCAGGTACACTTCTGTTGCTTAAATCCTTCTGAAACTGTGAAATATCCTCTTCAAGTGTCGAAAGGAAGGATTGAAATTTATCAGACTCGCTTCCTCCTGGAAAAATCGTCTCCAAATCCCAAACCTGACTCATCTGTTTCATCTTGCTATCCCCTTTCTTGTCTCTGCTTGTATAAAAGATTGTTGGTTTTAGAAAAATACATGACTCATGGATTATGTGGATGCTGCCTGCATGCCCTTCGTTTTCCGCAGAGGTAGCGGTGGGCCTCCTCACGCTTCGCACTGTGGGGTCTCCCCCGGCCCACCACTTCTGCAGGAGTCTCGGGCATTCCGGCTTCATCCTCTTTCATCCAAGAGTAACATATACCTAATCAGCTTTTTTTCGTTGCTTGATACAAAAATTGAAGCACTTAGGAGCAGCATGCCCTTCGGTTTCCTGAGATGTGCTCCTTTTTTTGAAGAACACCTCTTCATTTCCTGACAGTGAATTCGAAACTCTGGTGTTAAGCGGCTCCATAATGTAAGCGCCTTCAACGTAAAAGGAATTTACTACATTGGCTTTTCTTCAAGAACTTTACCCAGGTGTCTGATCCTGTCCGATTCATAGATGTGAATACCACTGCTTTCTTCCTGAGCGAGGGCACACATAACCATAGCCACGTGTTCAGCTTTCACGGGCTTGTACTTCTCCAGAGGACCAACCAGAGCTAAACTCAGGGGTTTCCCCAGAACTTCGGCTGTTTTTTCCCCAAGCCGGAACTCATTACGGCTGCCGAGGAGTAAGGAGGGTCTCAGGATGTGAAGGGAAGGCAGTCTGAGCATGATGAGTGCCTCTTCCAGCCGGCCTTTCACCTTACTGTAAAAAAACGAAGATTCCGGATCGGCTCCGATTGCCGAAACAATAAGAAACCTGCTCGCTCCTTGTTTTTTTGCCAGCTGAGCCATCTTTACAGGGTACTCATAATCAACTTTTTCAAACTGGCCCTTTGATTTGGCTTTCTTTAAGGTTGTCCCAAGACATACAAAGATATCGTCTGTCGCAAAACAGTCCTCATCCTTTGCCAGATCGTCAAACGATACCAGGCGTTCATGAACGGACTGCTCTTCACTGAACCCGGTCTCTCTTCTTGAGATCAGGGTAATCTTTTCATAGACGTTACTTTTGATGAGCTCACGGACGAGTTTTTCACCAACCAGTCCTGTAGTTCCAGCTACTAATGCCGTTTTCACTCATGAGCACCTCTCTTCACTTGGTAATTCCACTTTATCACTAAAAAAATAAAAAGAAAATTGAAACAACTAATTCCAACTATAAAAAAAGACGGATGAACAGGGTATATTTCCCTAGTCATCCGTCCCGGTCTTTTCCTCTGGTTTTTCTTCGTCTGCCGGTATATGGACAGAGAACGTCGTACCGACGCCTTTTTTCGAAGTAACAGAAATCGTACCCTCAAGCTCTTCAATAATCCGATAGCTTGTAGTAAGGCCGAGCCCGGTTCCCGATTCCTTCGTTGTATAAAACGGGGTACCAAGCTTTTCAATGGTTCGTTCATCCATTCCGATACCTGTATCGGCAAAAGAAATCACAATCTCCTCTTCCTGTTTGCGGTAGCTTGTGCTGACCGTCAGCCTGCCACCTGCCTCCATGGCATCGCAGGCGTTTTGTAAAAGGTTCAGAAATACCTGCTGAATCTTATTGGCATCAAGATAAACAGCGGGCAGCCTGCCGTGAAAATACGTATTCACTTCAATGCCTTTTTTCTTCATCTGTGACTGATGCAGTAAAAGCAGGTCATCGATGAGAAGTTCCAGGTTCGTTTCCCGGGGTTTCTCAGACAGTTTCGGATTAGCAATGTTCATAAGGTCTGTAAGAATACCGTTGACTCTGTCAATTTCTTTTATAATCAAGTTGTAATAACGTTCGTTCGAGGCTTCTTTCTTTGAGTCAAAAAGCTGAATAAATCCGCGGATTGTCGTAAGAGGATTGCGGATTTCATGGGCAAGTCCAGCCGACATTTCCCCTACTACTTTCAGTTTTTCAGAGCGCATCAGTTCCCGTTCCATAAGCCTTTTTTCAGTCAGGTCATGAAAAACGACGAGTAGGTCTTCATGAACGGATTCGTCAGCCATGCTCGGCAGTGACGAGACACTCAGATAAAAATAATGTGGTTTGTTATCGATTAAGCATTCAATTTCAAAGGTTTTTTTCACTTCGTCCTTGCCGAGAAGATCTACAAGCTGGGACGCGGTTAAAAATGTCCGGAATGCTTCAGCTTCACCGGCAACAGTGCACGCTTTTTGTCCTATCACATTCTCTCTTGAAACACCGAACACTTCTTCACACTGACGGTTAAACAGACTTACTTCCCTCGTAAAACGGTTCAGGGCAAACACACCATTATCGGTTGTTTCAAGAATAAGAGAGCTTTTCTTGTGACCCTTTTCCCGTTCTTCCAATTTTCTCATCATTTCATCAAACGTATTGTTAAGACGGTTAACCTCTTCGTAAGCCGTTACATACTTGGGTGCTGTGCGCTTGCCGAATGCCACATCCGTTGTAGCGTCCACCAGCTGTTCTACCGGTCTTACGATATAGCGGGAGAGACGGAATACAGCAAACGTCATAATTAATAAAACAAGACCAAATACAATCAGATACTGATACAAAAGCCGTGTAAGCGGTGCGTACAGCTCAGTACCGTCCGCAGCAACACCGATATACCAGTCATTCTGAAAGCCGGGAACCTGGGCGATTTCAGAGAAAGCATGAACTTCGTCTTCACCAGAGTAGGTAGTCAGAGTCTGATTTTCTGCAAGAATCCTCACTTCTTCTGCAGAAGTATTAAACCGGTCGAAGTAATTAACCTCAAGTACCTTGGACTGGTTCGGATGTGCAATGACAATACCATCCCCGTTTATAAGAAAGGCATAACTTTCTGAATCCCCGGCCTGCTGTGAGCGGTTAAAATTCTGAAGGGTTTTGGTGAGTTCTTCAAGATCAAAGAGCGGCGTAATCACTCCGATAATATCGTCCTGTGTATTAAATACAGGGGAAGATAAAACAATGACACTTTCATCAATAACTGGAGAATAATACATATCCGATACAAATGATTCTCCATCCATGGAATGTTCATACCATTCCCTGTCCGCTATATCGGAGCCGACAATGTTATTATCGGTGTCTGCAATAACCATTCCTTCTGTGTCTGAAAGGACAACACCAAAATAAATATCATGAATGGAAAGAAACTGGTTAAACTGCTGACGAACTTCCTGGGTTCCTGATTCTTCGTCACTGATGATCGGGTTTCTTGCAAGGTATTCAACATCATATAATCGTTCTTTTATAAAGGTTTCTATTTCAGCCGACAGGCTTTGCGTGTGTGTCGACAAGGAGTTTTCCAGATTGGCAGTAAGCTCGCTTTTTTGAGCATAGTAACCCATCACCCCGACAACACTCAGAGGAATAAAAGTTACAAGCAGAAAAAAGATCAGCAGCTTGGCTCTTAGCGTTTGAAACATTTTATTTTCTCCCTTGCAACATTCTTCGTTAGTCTCATTATAGTATATCGGCAGATTTTATGTGGAGATAATACGACATTTTTTTCACTTTCTTTACGAAGATGAACATATTTTTGCAGGGTTGTTACAGTAGTTTTCCCATTTTCATGGTCATTTCGCCATAAAAAAAGAAGAAGGTTCGACACATATCGACCCTCCTCCTTCTGTTTAAAAACTTCCTTATTTTGATAGATAGTATTTGATGAGTGCCTGGGTCCCTGAATCAGCCTCTCCATTCTCAGCCAGCTCTTCGTAAAGCTCTTTTGCAAGCCTCAGACCGGGGGTGCGGAGATTCAGTTCTTCTGCTACATCCAGGGCTATTTTCATATCCTTGATGAAATGTTTGATAAAAAATCCGGGACTGTAATCTTCCTGGATCATCCTTGGAACAAGGTTGCTTAATGTCCAGCTCCCTGCTGCACCGGTTTCAATGCTCTTCAATACCTGTTCAGGCTCAAGCCCAGCATTTTTTGCATATGCGAGGGCTTCACTGGCACCAAGCATCGTGCCTGCAATAGCGATCTGATTGCTCATCTTTGTATGCTGGCCGCTGCCAGCCTGTCCCTGGTATACGATATTTGTACCTAGATGCAACAGAACAGGACGTGCTTGTTCAAAGGCACTTTCTTCGCCCCCGACCATAATGGCAAGTCTTCCTTCTTTTGCGCCGATATCTCCACCGGAAACAGGGGCATCCAATACGTGTACACCATGATTTTTCCCTTCGTTATGTAACCGCTCTGCCAGCAGAGGTGACGATGTGGTCATGTCTATTAATATAGTTCCTTCTTTTGCATTCACCAGGAGGCCGGATTCTCCAGAGTAGATTTCTTCCACGTCTTCGGGATAGCCTACAATAGTAATGATGATATCACTTAAGCGGGCTATGTCAGCCGGGTTATCACACCAGGTGGCTCCGCGATTAAGCAGCGGGTCTGCTTTTTCTTTTGTACGGGTATAGACATGTATGTTGTATCCGGCATCAATCAAGTGACCGGCCATGCTTTTACCCATTACACCGGTGCCGATAAAGCCTATTTTCGGTTTTTCAGTCTGCATCATGATCTTCCTTTCAGTTGGATCTCTTTATTAGGATTTTCTCAATTGCGAAGATACAGATGCATCCGAAATGCCCTTCGCTTTCCGCGGGGGCGCCGGTGAGCCTCCGCGAGCTTCGCTCTGCGGGGTCTCACCCTGACTCCCACTCCCGCAGGAGTCTCGGGCATTTCGGCTGCATCTGCTTTTCTAAAACAACAATCCATTTTTGGTAACAGATTTTCTGGTGAAACAGTGCCTGTCAAAACGCGACAGGCTTCAAGTGACAGCAGCGGCTTCGCTCATTGCTTCGTCATATCAAAAGGCGTGAAGCGTGCCTTTTAGTATCTCTTTTTGCAATGGCTTCGCTCGCTGCACGCCTGTCGCGGAAGTACGCCGCGACAGGCTTCAAGTGACAGTAGCGGCTTCGCTCATTGCTTCGTCATATCAAAAGGCGTGAAGCGTGCCTTTCAGTATCTCTTTTTGCAATGGCTTCGCTCATTGCTTCGTCATATCAAAAGGCGTGAAGCGTGCCTTTTGATATGACTTATGCAAATGTATCCGGGTCTCCGCTGAAGCGGTGGTTTTTGTTCATGCTGTTGATTTTGTCCATGTCTTCCTGATCGAGCTCGAAGTCAAAGATGGCTGCATTCTCACGGATTCTTGATGGTGTTACCGATTTAGGGATCGTCACCACTTCATTTTGAAGATCCCAGCGCAGGATAATCTGAGCCGGTGATTTACCGTGTTTCTCGGCAATGGACCTGATAATCGGATCGTCAAAAATGCGGCCCCGTGTTAAGGGGCTCCAGGCTTCAAGCTGAATGCCTTTTTCTTTACAGAACGCATGCAGCTCCGGGAGTGCCAGTAACGGATGGTACTCCATTTGGTTAACGGCAGGCACGATTTCGGCTTCTTCCAGGAGAGTTTCCAAGTGGTGAATGTTAAAGTTACTCACCCCGATCGCCCGGACACGCCCTTCTTTATAAAGATGTTCCAGGGCTTTCCACGTCTCCGTGAATTTGCCTGTTACCGGCCAGTGGATAAGATACAGGTCAATCACATCAACACCGAGCTTTTCCCTGCTTTCCTCAAAAGCCTTTATGGCTTCATCATATCCGTGTCGGTCATTCCATACCTTGGTTGTGATAAACAGCTCTTCACGGGGCACATTCACCTGTCTGATTGCTTCTCCGACACCTTCTTCATTTTCATAAATTGCAGCAGTATCAATGCTTCTGTAACCGGCACTCACGGCTTCTTTGATCGTGTTGATCACTTCCCTGCCGTCCTCAGCCTTATAAACACCGAGGCCGAGCCACGGCATTTTAACCCCGTTATTCAGCGTTGTTCGTTCGTGGATGGATTTCATACTGTCTCCTCCTCTGTCTGGTCAACGGTTACAGGCAAAGTCCAGTCAACCTTTCCTGAACCTGTTTCTTGCAAAAATGCGTTCGCTCTTGAAAAAGGACGGCTGCCAAAAAAGCCCCGTCTGGCGGAAAATGGACTCGGGTGCGGGGAGTTAATGACCAGATGCCGGCGGTTTGTAATAAGCTCCTGCTTTTTCTGTGCTTGTTTCCCCCACAACATAAATACAACAGGCCGGCTGCGTTCATTAAGGGTCCGGATTACCTGGTCGGTGAACGTTTCCCATCCTCTGCCCTGGTGGGATCCTGCTTCTCCCTTCCGCACAGTTAGAACGGTATTTAATAAAAGGACGCCTTCTTCTGCCCACTTTTGTAAATAACCGTGTTCCGGAACCGGGCAGCCAAGATCTGCGTTCAGCTCTTGATACATGTTCCTCAGGGACGGAGGAACCCTTTCGCCAGGCTTTACGGAAAAGCTTAAGCCGTGGGCCTGATTCGGACCGTGATAAGGGTCCTGTCCGAGAATCACGACTTTTGTGTTTTTAAATGACGTTGTATTGAGAGCATTATAAATATCGTGCATTGGGGGGAAGATGGCTTTTTTGTTGTATTCTTCAACGAGGAATGCGCGTAACTCCTTATAATAAGGTTTGGAAAATTCCTCTCCGATATGATCTTCCCAGTCGTTTGTTATGATTTTCACCAGTCTCACCTGCCTGCATTCAATTACGATTGTGTCTGAACCGGCTTTTTCATCACCCATTCATCACGGATCTCTATATCATTCGTGCCTGTGAGAGGAATCTGAGGTTTTATTTTACGGCATTTCTCCACCGCGTCCTGTCTTATTTCCACGAGCTTGTACCCTCGCTTCTGGTAAAAACCAAGGGCGTGAATGTTATCGTTTGTAGTCACAAGACAAAGTTCTTCAAGTCCTCTCGTAATGGCATCATTTTCAACTAGCTCCATCAGGTTGCCGCCTACTCCGTTTCGTTCTATCAGGCTGTCAAGGGAGATGACCTCCCTTACATTCTCCTCTTTATGATCGTAAAATGTTACGGCCCCGACGATCGATTCCCCGTCATGGGCGATAAAGCCTTCCAGCTCACTGCACTGATAAACCCCGTGGGAGTAGACCATTCTGTCGTCTCCCCAATAAGCACTGAAGAAGTCCTCCAGCTCTTTGCGGTGTTCGTTTGTGATCCTCTCCATGTCAAATGTGATCACCAGCTACACTCCTTTTTTACACGTTGAATCTGTTTTAAACCTTCCCGTTTACTGAGGTTTGATAACGACTCTTTTTCGATAAAATTCTCAACCGGTTCTGGCTTCGTTTTGGAATATTCCCTTAGAGCCCAGCCGATTGCTTTTCTGATAAAGAATTCAGGGTCTTGAGCGTTCTGTCTGCAGTAGCGGAATAACCGCTCCTCGTCGGTTTGTTCTTTTTCTTTGAGCTGATATAAAATCGCTGTCCGACGGAGCCACATATTCTCATGCAGAGCCCATTTATCCGCGTGATGGAGTCGGTCCGGGTACGCTTTAAAATAAGGCCCCAGAACATTCGGGGCAAGCCCGTCAACACTGTCCCACCAGGAATTTGTCACAATCAGTTCTTCAAAAAAGGGAAGGTGTTCTTTTTCATAGACTTTATGCATCCGTTGCGTAAAGTCAATGGCGGTGTAATGGTATTCTCTTTCCGGAAGGGCCCACAGCTCCTTTAAAAAAGAAACTGGCAGCGTTTTTCCCTTGTGTATAGCTGTTTCATTGAGAAACTGCCGTGTCAGTCTGGTGCGTTCAGGAGCTTTGATCCCTAAAAAAGGGAAGTGATGTTTCATGTAAGCTTCCATCGGGCCCGCATTTGCCGCATTTTTGTTTTCATCAAACAGCGCTTTGAGCTTGCTCACTTGTTCACTCATCGTTTCACTCCTATTTAATAACGACGTTAAACGCTCTGCTCTCTTATAAGTATACGGGAAAAGATCTCTTTTTCCTTGTAGGAAGTACCGGTTAACTGGAAATTGGTAATTGACAGACAGTATTATTATGACTATATTTAAGGGAACAAGGACAATATACCCAGGTTCAAAGGAGGAGTTTTGGTGGGCAGACTGTTAATTACTGATGATGCAGCGTTTATGCGAATGACCCTGAAGAAAATTGTCACCGATGCGGGATACGAAGTGGTGGGAGAAGCTGCTAACGGTAAAGAAGCCGTTAAGCTGTATGATGAAATAAAACCTGACGTCGTTACGATGGATATTACAATGCCCGAGATGAACGGAATTGAGGCATTAAAAGAAATAAAAGCGAAAAACCCCGGTGCAAAAGTCCTGATGTGCTCCGCAATGGGACAGCAGGGTATGGTAATGGACGCCATCAAGCACGGGGCGATCGACTTCATCGTGAAACCTTTTGATGAAGTGCGGATTCGAGAAGCAATCACCAAGGCACTGGCCAGATAGCAGAAAAAAGTACATAAAAAAGACCTGAGGCACGCGGGGGGCGGTGCCTCAGGTTTTTTTATGGAGAGACTTCAGCGTATTTATAGAGAGAGTTTTAATGGTTTATGCAGAGCTTTAACGTCTTTTATGCAGAAGTTTAGTGGATTTATGGAGAATTCGTTAAGGTTCGACATTCTCTCTGTGCCCCTACCCCTTCAGTCCCCACTTCTTCACCGTAACAACGGCCTTTTCCGATGAAGTAAATGTAATGTCTCGCGCTTGAGGTGAAGGGAAGTATCTGAGTGTGAATACTTCCTCTCCTCCGTTCACAAAGATCTCAAGAGAAGAGGTGTCCATGAATATCCTGATAGACCTCAGTTCCTCAAGGTGACACTGACGCTTTTCTGTCAGACGGTCGGCGAAGTTTTTACGCTCCAATGTGAGGACCTTTCCTTCCCTGTCGTAAATGAGACGGGCAGTGCCCCGGAGCTCTACTTCAAAAAACGAAGGTAGATCTGAGAAGTCCGTAAGCTCAAGCTCAGCTACGTCCCCTGATACGTCTTCCAACATCTGTGATCCGGCTTGCAAGTTGGCCGCAGTATGCTCTACTTCACCGGTGCGCATGTCTTTTAGCTCTTCTACAGGCACCTGGATCAGACGGTCCCCCTGCAGACGCAGCTCGCGGGGAATCGTAAGACAGTGGATCCAGCCGTTATCGACCGTCGGGTGCTGGTCTTCCTGCTGATCCGGTACACCCATCCATCCTACAAGAATCCGTCTTCCTTTCTCATCTTCTGTTGTCTGGGGTGCGTAAAATTCAAAGCCGCGATCGAGCTCATCAAAGGCTCCGTGGTGAAATTTCGGCGTCTCATAGTCAAGTTCACCTACGAAATAGCCGGCCTGGTATGTGTTGTGATAATGCATGCCTTCAGGATCAAGCCCCTGAGGGGAAACAATCATCACGTCCTTATCGCCCAGGCTGAACATGTCGGGACATTCCCACATATAGCCGAAGGACTGAAGGGGCGGGATCCCGGCTCCTGCCACCGGACCGAGGTTTGTCCAATCCCGGCCGTCCCCGGAGCGGTATAAAAGGGCATGCCCCTTCAGGTCCTCTGTCTGAGCACCGATTACCAGGTACCACATGCCGTTAAGCTTCCACACTTTCGGGTCTCTGAAGTGGGCAGTATATCCTTCAGGCAGTCCATCAATGACAGGGCCCTGCTTGTCAAAGGTAATCCCGTCTTCCGACTGAGCGATACACTGATAAGACTCACGGTTGCCTTGTTCATCTTTCACGTTTCCTGTGTAAAAGAGCGTGAGTTTGCCGTCAAGGTCTACGGCACTTCCCGAGTAACAGCCGTTTTTTTCATACCACTCACTCGGTGCAAGGGCGATGGGTTCATGCTTCCAGTTCACAAGATCTGTGGACGTATAGTGACCCCAGAACTTCGCGCCGTGCCCCGCCTTAAAGGGATTCCACTGGTAAAACATATGATACATGCCGTTCCACTGAATCCAGCCGTTCGGATCATTGATCAGACCAACAGGAGACATTAGGTGATAGGTTAGCCGGTATGGATCGTTCTTTATGTTCTCTTCGTGCTTTGCCACTTCATCATCGGCCTGTGCAATTAGGGCTTGTTCTCTTTCTGTCATCGCTTTTCCCTGCCTTGTCCGGATAGAATTTCCTTTACTTTATCCAAAGTTGGAAGAGCTGTCATTGCGCCTTTTGTGGACGCGGCCAGTCCCCCCGATACACTTGCAAATCCGGCCATCTCAGCAACTTCTTCAGCAGTCAGCTCACGGATGGGCTTGGCGCTGTTGTGAAGCTGATAGAGCATGCCTGAAACGAACGCATCTCCTGCTCCCGTCGTATCTACTGCATCCACTTTCATAGCGGGAACGTGCAGCTTTTCACCGCAGGTAAACACATAGCTCCCTTCGCCGCCCAATGTGACGAGTACGAGAGGAATTTCATACTGGCTGAGTGCTTTCACTCCTTCGTCAATATCACTTTCACCTGTAATAAACTCGAGCTCTTCTTCTGAGATTTTTACTACGTCAGCTTTATCAAGCATGGAGATGATGGCCTCGCGTGCGGTCTCTTCATCTTCCCAGAGACCAAGCCTCAAGTTCGGGTCATAGGAAACGATAGCTTCTTTTTCACGTGCAAGATCCACTGCTTTTATTGTTGCCGAGCGGGATGGTTCGCTGATCAGACTGATGGAACCGAAATGAACAAGATTGTGTTCGTCAAACAGTGAGGAATCGATTTCATCTTCCTTTAAAAAGCGGTCTGCACTTGGGTCAATATAAAATTCAAAGCTTCTTTCCCCGCCCTCACCAAGGGTCACAAACACCACACCGGTCCGGACATCCTGGGAAAAGGACAGGTGATCTGTGTTCACGTTATACCCTTTTAATGTTTCTTCCAGGAAGCGTCCAAGAACGTCGTCTCCGACCTTTCCAAGAAACGTGGACTTTGCCCCGAGCCTCGCTGCACCTACAGCTACATTTGCAGGGGCACCGCCCGGGCTTTTTTGAAACGTTTCGTTGTTATCGTCAAGCGGAATAAAATCAATAAGGGCTTCACCTAAACTTACAATTCCTTTATTCATGTATAGTCCTCCTCTTTACGTCTGTTATGTATGTGCTGTGTGGATGTGGTCTGTCAATCTTGCTGCCCCATCGGCAGGGAGAAGACCGCCTGTACCGCTCTTTTTTTAGAAGGCAGTGGTTGGCTTATCGCTTCGAGGTTAATTCAAAGGCTACCTTTTTGGTCAACCTTTTCTTTATTTTATACCCTACATGTTGCCATAACCTTCCCTCTACCGCAACGCAAATAAGGAAAGATACCGCTTTCACTGAAAGATTCTTTTGTATTGTAACCAAACTCCTCGTTTTTTTACGGAATGTAAGCGTTAGCTGTGGCAAAAAGGAAGGTGTCTTGATAAAATAATATAAAACCTATCTTCTTTATCGGAATTGGCATATGAAGGGAGCGATTGGATGACAAAAGTATATATTATTCATGAAAACGAAGAATGGACGGCATCTTTAAAGAAAGCTCTGAAGGATCTTGAGGTTCCTTTTGAAGACTGGCACCTGAGTGAAGGAACGGTGGATTTGCAGACAGAACCGCCTGAAGGAATTTTTTATAACCGGATGAGTGCTTCATCCCATACAAGAGGGCACCGCTTTGCCCCTGAACTCACAGCCGCTATGCTTACCTGGCTTGAAAGCCACGGCCGGACTGTACTTAATGACAGCCGGGCCCTGACTCTTGAGTTAAGTAAGGTCATTCAGTATGAGCGGTTGAAGCAATTTGGCATCCGCACCCCCGATACAGTCGCTGCCGTGGGAAAAGACCAGCTTATTAAGGCGGCAAAGAACTTTCCCGCTCCTTTTATTACAAAGCACAACCGCGCCGGCAAAGGTCTTGGTGTCATGAGGTTTGACGATGCAAAAACGCTGGAACGGTACGTTTCAGGCGGCCAGTTCGATGACTCTGTAGACGGTATCACTCTCCTCCAGCAGTTTATTGATGCGCCTCAAAAGACGATTACCCGCTGTGAATTTATCGGCGGAACGTTCTTTTATGCCGTACAGGTAGATACGTCTGAAGGATTTGAGCTGTGCCCTGCAGAGGCATGCGAAATAGGTGAAGGCGCATGTCCGACAACGGAATCGGAAGCCGCCCGGCCGAAGTTTGAGATTATTGACCGCTTTAACAGCCCTCTTATTGAAAAATATGAAGCTTTTCTTGCAGCTAACGGCATTACCTTTGCAGGCATTGAGTTTATCGAGGATGCTGATGGAACAGCCTACACATACGATGTAAATACGAATACAAACTATAACCCCCAGGCAGAAGCAAAGGCCGGAAAGTTCGGCATGAAGGCAGTCGCCGCCCACTTAAAACAGGAGCTGGCCCTCCTGTTGCATCCTGCCAGCCGGTAATAGTCAAAAGTGAGCGTGCGTCTGGGACAACCGCTCACTTTTTTAGTACCATTAGGACAAAGTCACTAAGCGTTCGTATTTTATCCTCTGCCCTAAGGTTTGATATAATGGCAATAGATCAGAGCAAGGACCCCGAGGAGGGAAATAGTCATGAAACCGATTGATAAAAAGCTTGTTCAGGAAAAGATTGATGAGCTCGCAGGAAAAGAGCTTTATGTGCATTTGGAAACGACGAACGGTGCCTATGCCTCCCATAAAAACCAGGGCTTCTTTTCCGTAGGGACCTTTTTGCGTAATGCACGCATAAACTATGTCCAGGGGAAAATCACCGGCCCGGGTCCTTTCCGAATCGGCCTTGAACTTGAGGGCGGATGGGCTTATGCTGAAGGACTGACAGACTGGGAAGTGGACGATAACAATCAGGTTCTTCTGGCAGGGCACGATCCTGATGGCAGACTGGCCATAGCCTTTCAGCTCAGTGAAAAACCTTTCCGCAAATAATACTCCTACTTTAAGGATGTGAACCAACAATGGAACGACATGTACTCGTTATTTTTCCGCACCCAGATGATGAAGCATTTGGTGTTGCCGGAACAATCCTTTCCCATACGCAAAACGGAACCCCTGTCACTTATGTATGTCTGACGCTCGGAGAGATGGGACGAAACATGGGGCGTCCGCTTATCGCCAACCGGGAAACTCTTCCTGACATCCGCAGAAAAGAGCTTGAAGAAGCATGCCGCCTTTTGGGTATTGAGGACTTAAGACGGTTCGGTATGAGAGATAAAACGATTGAATTCACAGACGATGCCATGCTCATAAACAGGCTCGGAGAAGTCATTGATGATGTAGATCCTTCTCTTATTATTACGTTTTATCCGGGTTATGCCGTGCACCCCGATCACGATGCTACGGCCGCAGCGGTCATTCAGGCTGTTCAGATGATGCCGCCTGAAAGCAGGCCGACAGTTCATGCCCTCGCTTTTTCTGAAGGCTGTGAAAAGATCATCGGCGAGCCGGATATTATTCACGACGTGAGTGCATTTGCAGACCAGAAAATGAAAGTCATTGAAGCCCACGAATCACAGACAGCCGGCGTGTTTCAGACTATGAAGCAGCGCTTCCTTGAACACGATGAAACGATGAAAGACCGGATGAACACCGAACGGTTCTGGACGTATCCGGTGGATAATGAATAATTAAAAGGATGACCCCGGTGCCAGTGCACAGCACTCCGTCCGGGATCATCCTTTTCTTCGTTTCATGTGCATATGTGGATAAAAAAGCAAGGGATCGTGGATAAGTTGTACAGCTGTCGGGAGTTTTTTGTTATCCACATGTGGGTAACTTGTTTTTTTCTTTAAGTCCTATTCAGTGCTTGTTCGAAGAGGAAGATTCTGTGGATATCCCGTGTAACCGTGCCTGCCCGGTCCGGGGGGTTTTTATGGGATTCGAGGTTATTAACGGCTTAAAGATCCGGTTTAACGTGTTGATAAAGGACATTAACGGCTTAGAATTTCCCTTTAACGGCTTCAAAGCATTTATTTCCGGTTTGGCTGAAATTGCCTCATACAAAAAATGCTCCTCCAGCCACGCAGCTGAGGAACACTTCCAATTGATTTACGAACCCTTTTTCTTCAGCATTTTGCCCTTGTATGGAAGTGAAGGGTTTGTGGCTTCCTCAAATGCCTCCTTAAATTTCTGCTTTGTAAGAATGGAGAACGTAAACCTCCTGTACTGATGTCTTAATTTCGCAGTGAATTCTGCTGTAAGGCCATCTACATCTCTTCTGACGATCTGACTCGCATTGAGAACGGTGCGCACCTTCCCAAGCACGGGTACAAAAAGTAAATAGTTCTCGGTCAGTACGAGGTATCCCCTCTTATCTTTGCCGTGGCGAAATGCATCGACCATGCATTGCGGCATCTCATCAACAAGCCTGTTCGTTTTCATTTTTACAATCTGCCTGCACACGTAATCGATCCCGAAAGTAAGAACCCCTGCCACAAGGACACTGCCGAAGGCTAAACTCCATGAAAATTGCAGCAGATACGTAAAACCGAACAGACCAAACAACAGCCAGCTTAAAACATATCTCACGTACTTATCCGTAAATGGTCCTGCCATCATTGTTCCCTCCTTTTATTGAGGTTTAATACAAAACTATACCAGCAACGTTCTAAATATTCAAAATATATTTTCAGGTTCGACAAAACTAGTGTGGTCCTTCAATAATTCGCTAAAATATCTCAGCCACTTTGAGCCCGAAGTATACCATTACCCTCCCCAAACAACTGTCAAACCTGCAATGCATAATTGTGCGGGGACAGACCCCGCACAATTTTTTGATACAAAAACCAGCCTGCCTTTATCGGCAGACTGGTTTTTGGGCTAGCGGAACCTCAGGAGGTCACCATAAATAATACTGTCGGAGTAGAAGATCTCCCACTCTCCCCGGTCACGGATCGGATCACATGACTCCGGGGTTGTGGGCGCTTTCGTTTTCTTGTCATAACAGGTTTCTGCGGTATACATGTACTCATTTGAGATAATCGTCCCGTTCCGGAGGACCGCAAAGTCTTCCCGCTGATTGGATAACAGATCGGTACCAAAGAGAACGTGGGGATATTCCGGTATGCCAAGCAGGTTCATGATCGTCGGCTTAATATCTACTTTGCCTGCAACCGTATCAACCTCTTCCCCTTCCTGGCCGGGAATGTGAATGATTAATGGAACCCTTGCAAGCTGGGTATTTTCAAACGGATCAATCTCTTTACCGAGGAACTCCCCCATCGCTTCGTTATGACTCTCCGCAATACCGTAATGGTCCCCGTAAAGCACAAAGATGGTATCTTCATAGAGGCCCTCTTCTTTCATATCTTCCATGAACAGCCTGATTGCTTCATCCGTATAACGGACAGTTGGGATATAACGGTTCAGGATGTCACTGGAAGACGTATACGGCTCAATGAAATGATCCTCTTCATCCAGCTCATAAGGAAAGTGATTGGTTAAAGTCAGAAACGTTGCATAAAAAGGCTCGGGCAGATCCTTGACATAGTCCATGGACTGCTCAAAGAAATCAATATCCTTAAGACCCCAGCCCACACTGTTTTCCTCTGTTACGTCAAAATAACTTTTCGAATAATAATAATCGTACCCGAGGTTTCCATACATGACATCACGGTTATAGAACGTGCGGTCATTCCCGTGAAAGGATGCCGTGTAGTAGCCTTCGTCCCTTAACATGTCAGGGAGTCCCATGTATTCGTTATCTGTGTGGGTATGAAAAACAGCCCCCCTGCCCACGGGATAAAGACCGGTATTGATCATAAACTCCGCATCTGATGTTTTCCCCTGTCCGGTCTGGTCATAAAAGTTGGGGAAGTAATAGCTATCTTCTATAAGTTCGTTTAAGTAAGGGGTGATTTCTTCATCATTCACCGTCTCCCCTATAACAAAACTCTCAATTGATTCCATTGAAATGAACACGACGTTTTTTCCTTCAGCTATTCCAAATGCTTCCGGATTAGGAGGCTTACGATACTGGGACAAATGATCTTCAATGTCTTCCCAGTCGTCTTCTTCAGAGATCACAGCCAGAACCGCGGTTCTTGTGTGTAAAAAAGCATCGTAGACATAAAAATTATACAGGCCGTACCGCTTAATCAGCCCTTCTCTGTCAAAGGAATGAGTCATGGTTTCAGGATTCTGGGGCCTCTCCACCTGGGAGAGGGCGATGACCACGAGGACAATGACTCCTGCCACGGCGAACAATCTGCGGTTTTTACTGAAACCGAGCTGCGTTACCGGAAGAAGACCCGGCCTCTTCCATAACAGAAGTGCAAATACAATAAAGTCTATGAAAAACAGGATATCGTACCATTTTATGAGTTCAAAAACACTTGTGCTCAGATCTCCCGCATTTCCGCTCATCACAAGCATAGGCAGCGTGATAATGTCGGTAAATTCCCGAAAATAAACGGCGTTGCTGTACAAGGTAATGCTGAGGAGCAGCAAAAGGATTGTAAAGTACCAACGCTGGACTTTTTCATAAAATAAAAGCCCTATCGTAAAGAACACAAGTATAAATGAAAGAGGATTAAGGATGAAAACGATTGCCTGAAGGATGTTGCTTATCGTTACCTGAAACACAAACGCTGAAACGATAAACGTCTTTAACCACAAAGTGAGAAGACAAAGGATGAACAAACGGTGGTTATGAAAAAACGTTCTCATCTGAACTGACACCTCTTTACTGTAAACTGCATCATACCTACTCTGATTTTAATAACCTTCCAATTCGTTTACAAATAAAACCTGCGCGATTACACGATTTAATACATTTCCCATATTCTTATACACTACCCTCTTTACCCTTTTTTCTATCAACTATCACACAATGGATTCTGCAATTTTTACTAAAGTTTCAAAAAAGACTGTAAACTGTTAAAATAAACATAACTGACGTCACTATTTTATATCAAAGGGGTTATCACTATGAGTCAATTCGAACAAAAGCTTGCTAAATATGCCGAACTGGCAGTCCGTATGGGAATCAACATCCAGGAAGGACAGGACGTTGTAGTCAACGCACCTGTTACCTCTGCCGACTTTGTCCGCCTGGTTGTAAAAGAGTGTTACGAAGCCGGAGCTAAAAACGTACATATTGAATGGCATGACGATGAGTCTGCACGCATCCGCTACGACCTGGCACCTATGGATGCATTTAAGGAATTCCCTGAATGGAAAGCCCGTGGACTTGAGACACTTGCAGAAAACGGAGCTGCATTTTTAACGATAAAATCAACAGATCCTGATCTCTTCAAAGGTGTTCCTGCCGAGCGTATTGCAACAAACAATAAAACAGCCGGCGAAGCAACAAACACTTTCCGTAAATTTGTGCAGTCGGACAAAGTTGCCTGGTGCGTCACTGCAGCACCCTCTCCGGGATGGGCTAAGAAAGTGTTCCCAGAGGCTTCTGAAGAAGAAGCACAGGAAAAACTTTGGGAAGCCATCTTTGAAGCTGTACGCGTTAATACGGAAGACCCTGTCCAGGCATGGAAAGATCACGATGTGACACTTAACACAAAAGCGACATTTCTTAATGAACAAAAATATAAAGCCCTTCACTACACTGCTGAAGGAACAGACCTTACAATTGAACTTCCGGAAGGGCATATATGGGCCGGCGGCGGCAGTGCAAACACATCAGGCACTCACTTCATCGCCAACATGCCGACAGAAGAAGTGTTTACAGCACCGAAAAAAGGCGGCGTAAACGGCACAGTCCGCAATACAAAGCCTTTAAATTACAGCGGTAACCTGATTGACGGTTTCTCCCTTACTTTTGAAAACGGTAAGGTCGTAGACTTTGAAGCAGAAGAAGGATACGAAACACTTAAACACCTTCTTGATACAGACGAAGGCGCCCGCTATCTGGGTGAGGTTGCACTTGTTCCTCACAGTTCTCCAATCTCCCAGTCCGGCATCCTTTTCTACAACACACTTTATGACGAAAATGCTTCCAACCACATTGCTCTTGGAAGCGCCTATGCATTCTGTGTTGAAGGCGGCCCTGACATGAGCAAGGAAGAGCAGGAAGAGCTCGGAATCAATAACAGCATCACACACGTTGATTTCATGATCGGCTCAGCTGACATGAACATTGATGGAATTAAAGAAGACGGAAGCCGTGAGCCGGTATTCAGAAACGGTGAATGGGCAACGAACGATTAATCTGCAATTAACCCGCCCGGTCCTGTAAAAAAGGCCGGGCGTTTTTTATGGATAGCTTTTCTTCTGGACAAGGGCCTTTCACGGTTTTTTCTCACGCCCATCTATACTATAATAAGGACAAGCTTTAGAGTAAGACAGAAGGCACTGAAAAAGTTCGCTCTTTACCTTTTTCCAGTGCCTTCTAAGCAATGAGCGTAACGGTTACATTATTAAAAAGCCTGGTACGAGTGGGTTTTTCGTAACATGCGCGCAACCGAGTGGAGCCATTGCAACTCAAATAAAAGGCACTGAAAAAGTTATATTATACTTTTCAGTGACCTCAGGCATATTAGGAGGTACTACAATGAAAAAAGCACTTACAATTGCAGGGTCGGATACGAGCGGAGGCGCCGGTATCCAGGCTGACCTTTCAACCTTCCAGGAGCTTGGTGTATACGGAATGACAGCTCTTACAACAATCGTAACAATGGACCCTAAAAACGGATGGTCCCATAATGTATTTCCGCAGCCGATGGAACTCGTTGAAACGCAGCTTGAAACCATTCTAGACGGGGTTGGTGTTGATGCGATGAAAACAGGCATGCTCGGATCCAGTGAGATGATCGAGATGGCTGCCCGTACAATAGATGAAAAAGGCATTAAGAACGTCGTTGTGGACCCGGTAATGGTATGTAAAGGTGCCGACGAGCCACTTCACCCTGAGCATACAGTAAGCTACCGTGAAGCCCTCGTTCCTAAAGCGACCGTTGTTACGCCAAACCTGTTTGAAGCTTCTCAATTGAGCGGCGTAAACCCTATTGAAACACTTGATGACATGAAACAGGCTGCAGCGAGAATCAAGGAGCTTGGCGCAGACTACGTTCTTGTTAAAGGCGGCGGTTCCATCGGAGAAACAGCCGTTGACGTTCTTTACGACGGAGAGGATTTTGAAATTCTTGAGTCAGAGAAAATCGACACGGATTATACTCACGGTGCAGGCTGCACCTACTCTTCCGCTATTTGCGCAGGACTTGCGACCGGCAAAGATGTAAGAACAGCTGTAAGAGATGCGAAGGTCTTTATCTCAAAAGCCATTGAAGGCTCTTTTGCCCTTAATGAATACATTGGGCCGGTTAAACGTTACGCCAACCGCGAGCAGTAAGTGAGCCTGAAGGAGGATTGGAGAAGGCTTGTTGAATCTTAGGTATTCTTGTCGATTGAACAATAAGCGTGCTATTTTGACGGATAAATGCCGCAATTGGACCGATATATTCCAACCATCTCCCAAAAAAGGATGTCCTCATTTTTGAGGACATCCTTTCCTTAATCATTCATCGTTTCTCCGACTTCTCCTCTGCTTTATAAAAGCTCGTCACAACAGCATATCCGAACTAATCCTCCAATAATGGCGCTGTGGGCATTTAAGAGTGTCAATGAAAAGGCATTTACCGGTAGTATAAGAAAGGTAATGTTTGAATAGAAAAGAGCCGGGTAAAGCATGAGATACAAAAAGGGTAAACCAAAGAAGATCATCTTCTCCCACCTGATCAGCCATCTCCCTGTTTTCCGTACCTCCCCAATGAGCCAGTGTACGCCAATGATGAGACCCATTGGTAAACCGGTTAGCGGAATGAGCAGGACATAGGGCATTACCGCAAAATTACGGGCCATTTGTTCACGCATCTGTTCTGACAGTTGATCACCTGCAAAAAACAAACTAATAAACAACATGGCAAGAACCACGTACAACACCGATTTTTTCAATGACACCTTAATCACCATCCCTTTATTAGCTACGCAAACTGTCTTCAAAAAGTTCCCAGTATCGTTCCTATCAACCTTTCTTTAAATCCACCCTTCCACATTACTAAAAGTTTGTAAACCGAAGTTAACATATTTTCGGGCTCCCAGAACCAGTACAGCAAAACGGCAAAACACCCCGCACAGTAAAACTATGCGAGGTGCTTCATTTATATATTAATAATCTCTCAGTTCATCCACGTCATCAATAAAGGTTGGTAGAAGTGAGTTTTCGTAAAGGTCGATGATAAACTCCTGAGTATCTTCTTCATGATAAAGCTCGGCAATACGCTGGAGTGTCTCATTGTCTTTGTCTTCAGCCTGCACTGCCAGAATATTTACATATGCAGCAGCACCGTCTGCGTCTTCGATGAAAATGGCATCGTTAACCGGGATAAAGCCAGCCTCTACTGCAACACCGTTATTGATAACGGATGCATCCACATCAGGAATTACGCGTGGTGTATGGGCAGCCTGTACTTCTTCAATGTTAAGATCATGGTGGTTTTCCACGATGTCACTGGCATCTCCAATACCGTCAAAGTCTTCAGGGAGTTCAATAAATCCTGCTTCCTGAAGAAGGAGAAGTGCACGCCCCTGGTTTGTTTCTTCCTGTGGTACGGCAATGGTTGCCCCTTCCGGGATCTCTTCGTGAGATTCATATTTATCGGAATAAAGACCCATAGGTGCAATGTACGTTCCTGCAATCGGCTCCAGGTCCAGATTGTGCTCTTCAATGAAATTATCAAAATAGGAAATCGTCTGGAATGCGTTAAAATCCACTTCTCCATCGGCCAGTGCCATATTTGGTCTTACATAGTCGGAGAATTCCTGGATTTCAATCGTAATGCCTTCTTCGGCTGCTTTCTCAGCCATGTATTCCCACAAAGGGATACCTGATCCGTTTACACCGACTGTTACTGTATTTTCGTCGTCTTCTCCACCTCCACAAGCAGCAAGTGCCGTAAGAGATAATGCTGATAACGCTGTTGTTAATGCTTTCTTCATTTTCTGTATTCCTCCTGTTAAACCCCAATTTTTTTAAATAGAATCTCGAAGGTGCAATAACCCCTTATTGAAATCCTAAGGATATACCGAAACTCTCTTTCCTTATAGGTTGTTGAGAGTACTTTGACATAAACACAGTTATTGTAGATGAAGCTGCGTAACCTTCGTTTTCCGCGGGGTGCCGGTGAGCCTCCTCACGCAGGAGACTCCGGCTTCTTCATCCTCTTACGATAAGCCATAATCTTTGCGAAAACATCCTGCTGAAAAGAGACTGGATATCGGCTCTATACATCCTTTGCGGCAATATTTTTTAGATCGAGTCTGATTGAAATCAAGAACAGAACTCCCCCATGTCCACGAGTTCAGAAATTAACATATCTGTTACCTGCGGCGGATTGCCCTTGATAAGTGGTTACCACCTGCCTGGATAACCTGAACGATAATGATAAGCAGAATCACCGTTACGATCATAACGTCTGTGTGGAAACGCTGATACCCATAAGCAATGGCCAGGTCTCCAAGTCCACCGGAACCGATTGCCCCTGCCATAGCCGAGGCCCCTACAAGACCAACGGTGGCAATGGTTAAATTGAGCACGAGTGAGCTCAGAGCTTCGGGTATTAAAAATCTGAAGATGATCTGCCACGGGGTTGCTCCCATGGACTTGGCTGCTTCCGTCACTCCGGGATCGACTTCCAAAAGGCTGCTTTCAACGAGACGGGCAATAAAGGGTGCCGCGAAAATCACGAGCGGGACCATGGCAGCCGTTGTTCCAATAGTTGTGCCTACGATCAGCCTTGTTAATGGGATAAGTGCAACCAGCAAAATAATAAACGGCACGGAACGGACCATGTTAACAATGGTATTTAATATGATAAAGGCTACTTTGTTTTCAAATAACTGACCCTTTCGTGTTACAACTACCGCTACCCCGAGCGGAATTCCGATCAGGCTGGCAAAGACTAAAGGAAAAGCTGTCATGGCCAGGGTTTCAAGGGTGGCTTCCCACACCCGGACCCAAAAAGTACTCCAATCAGTACTCCTCATGGATGTCCACCTCCCTTATGGTGAAATTTTCTCCGATAAACGAGACGGCCTCTTCGATCAGCCGGGACTCGCCGTGGAATTCGACAATCAGGTTGCCGAACGGCTTTTCCTGAAGCTCGGTAATATGGCCGTGGAGGACGTTCACTTCCAGGTCAAACTGCTTTCCCACTTTTGACAGGACAGGCTGACTCGCCATTTCTCCTTCAAAAAGAATCCGGTAGATGTGATGATTTTTTCCATCTGTCTGTAAATGAGTAAGCACCGAGGCCGGGAGCTTGTCCTGCATCACAGAGCTGACAAAGTTCTTCGTCGTTTTTGCCTGTGGACGTGAAAAAACATCGAATACGCTGCCCGACTCAATGACTTCCCCATTCTCCATTACTGCAACCCGGTTACAAATATCACGAATGACCGGCATTTCGTGCGTGATTATAAGTATCGTAATACCAAATTCGCGATTCACTTTTTTCAGCAGCTCGAGAATCGCTTTTGTTGTTTGAGGATCAAGTGCCGATGTTGCTTCGTCACACAACAGCACTTCCGGTGAAGTAGCCAGCGCACGTGCGATACCCACCCGCTGCTTCTGACCTCCCGAAAGCTGATCAGGGTAACTTTCAGCTTTGTCGCTCAGACCAACAAAGGACAGAAGCTCCTTTACTCTCTTTTCTACTTTCGCTTTCGGCGTCTTGCTCAGCTGAAGGGAAATAGCGATATTTGCGTAAACGGTCTTGGATTCGCACAGGTTAAAGTGCTGAAATATCATGCCGATTTTTTTCCTTGCTTCTCTCAGCTCTTTTGCCGAAAGGCTTTTCATGTCCCGTCCGTTGACCCTTACCTCACCTGCAGTAGGTTCTTCAAGAAGGTTTACACACCGGACGAGGGTACTCTTCCCTGCACCGCTGAATCCGATGACACCAAAGATATCACCTTTATTAACGGTAAACGACACGTCTTTGACTGCCGTTACTGTTCCTTCTTTTCCTTCATACGCTTTTGAAACGTTGTCGAAGGTTATCATGATTCCTCCACTCCCTTTGAATGCAAAAAACCCTCTCCTTATCAAAATAAGAAGAGGGTAAATTAGTAAATACCGCCCTTCTTATCTTTCGAGCCTATCGGTAAGGTAAGCTCGATGGAATTGGCACAGTTCTCCATTCGTCACCGGAGTCCGCTGCCGAGGCGTCACAGGGCCATATCCCTCTGCCTCTCTTGATAAGAAGATTTATTATTTGATTAGCTTTAATTATGAAAAAATTAATAATTGAGAGTAATCATAACCTCCCGTGCCGGAGAGTGTCAACAGTGTCCTTACATGCAAACGCTTCACCGCACAAAAGTAGTTCTTTGTTCTTAATAAATTGTCTTTTTTTATCCAGATCCCACAACCTGATTTTTCCCGCCTGTTTTTGCTTCGTACAGCTTTTTGTCAGTGCGTGAAATAAAGGATTCTGCTTTCTCCCCAGCATACCTGCTGAAGCCAAAACTCATCGTAACCCGTAACTCCGGAAGCAGCTCGCGGTTCGTTTCTTCAATTATCCTGCTGATGTTTTTTATACCCTCCTGGACCAACTGGCCGGAAGCAGTGGTGATAATCATGGCAAACTCTTCTCCTCCGCAACGGTACGCCTCCCCGTCCGGTAATTCTTTAAGACAGTTGCCGATATTTTTCAAAACATGATCACTGGTAACGTGTCCGTATGTATCATTAATAGATTTAAAGTTATCAATATCTGACATTACGAGAAAGAGCGGGGCGTTTTTTTCAAGAAGCTCCCTCAAGTGTTCCTGAAACGTCCTGTGATTATAGAGACCCGTGAGATAATCCCCTTTTGCCATATTCTCGAAAGTTATTCTCTCAGCATAATGTTTGCGCTCACGGGAGATAATTGTGCCTCCAAGAATCGCAAACAAGAACAGAACGCCAATATTCAAAAGGTAGACCACCATCTCATGACCGGAAAACAAGAACCCCTGATAGAAGAGTATTCCTGTATAACTTGTACTGATCACCAGCGCTGACAGAATCCCCCCCTGTGTAACGCCAGTAAAGAATAGCATGAAGGACAATCAAGTAGCCGACAGGTATAAACGGGCTTATAAACCGGCCTGTAATGGCGACAAGCCACGGGTAGGCAATGAAATCGAATACCACACCGCCCTTTGTAATCCAGGCGTAAAGCGACGAACCCTTCTTCACCTTATGAAGACACACCTGGGTGACAGACATATAGACAAGACCGAATATCACAAGCAAACTAAAGGCAGTGTGGTTGTCATTTGCCGGCCCTGTGAAAAAGACGTAGACAACAAACGCAACAACCAGAAAGATCCACCTCGTAATCGAAAAAGCCACTTCCAGAAAATGGTCCGTTTGGACAACCCCTCTTCTTTTCATGCCCTGCCGCCTCTCATATAAAACAAATTACACCATTATTTCCAAGCTACAAACAACAGTATATAAAACGACAGGAAGAAACACTACTTCTTTTACAGTCATCGTGCCTAAAGGCTAAAAGTTTCTATTATCCTCCTGTTTCCGACAGAGAGTCGTGCTGTTATTTGCTTTAAGTACAGCCTGCATGCATGTTTTAATCTGAACATATCTTTATGATGACAGAAGTCATCTTTTGGTCACGAAGACATTAGTAATCAACTTTTCATTGACCAGATCAATTTTTTTTAAAAATGAATAGTTAAATTCTGTTACTTTTCAGAATTTTCTATTATACTTGTCTGATAAAAGATAAAAAGGGGGAGAATGATGGAACAATTAAACGATTTTATTGGCTTTTTAAGTGATCTGGTCTGGGGAGTGCCTTTGCTTGTCCTTCTTGTCGGGACAGGAATCTATTTGACATTCCGGCTTGCCTTCCTGCAGTTTCGGATGCTGCCTTATGCACTGAAGCTGTCCTTCAATCCAAAAAGCCAGGATAAGAAGTCAAAAGGGGACATTTCTCACTTTCAGGCATTAACGACAGCTCTTGCTGCTACGATTGGTACCGGTAACATTGCCGGGGTGGCAACAGCCGTTGTTCTCGGAGGACCGGGGGCTGTTTTCTGGATGTGGATCTCCGCCTTGTTCGGGATGGCCACAAAGTATGCAGAGGCCATTCTCGCCGTTAAGTACCGGGAAGAAGGCGCAGACGGTACAATGTCCGGCGGTCCGATGTATTACATTGAAAAAGGACTTAAGCTTAAATGGCTTGCCGTTCTTTTCGCAGTATTCGGTGCCATAGCTGCATTTGGTATTGGAAACCTGGTGCAGTCCAACTCTGTAGCCAGCGCCATGGAATCGTCTTTTAATGTGCCATTCTGGCTCACAGGTGTGGTACTTACTGTTTTAGCCGGCCTTGTTATTCTTGGCGGAATTAAGAGTATCGGTAAAGTTACGGCTTACTTTGTTCCGTTTATGGCATTATTTTATGTTATCGCCGGTCTTGTTCTCATGATTCAAAACTTTGACCTTGTACCTGCTGCTGTCGGGCTGATTTTCACTGATGCGTTTACAGGAGAAGCAGTGGCCGGTGGTGCCATTGGTGCTGTTATCCGCTGGGGTGTGGCCCGAGGGGTCTTCTCAAACGAAGCGGGTCTTGGTTCTGCACCAATTGCTGCAGCTGCCGCACGTACTGACTACCCTGGCCGTCAGGCACTTGTCTCTATGACGCAGGTATTTATTGATACAATTGTTGTCTGTTCCATCACGGGTATCGCGATAGTCATGGGTAACATGTATGCAAGCGGAGATTTAAATGGTGCTGACCTGACTGCTGCAACATTTGAGTTCTTCCTCGGTGGTGCCGGTTCCATGATTGTAGCCATCGGTCTTGCATTCTTTGCTTTCTCTACTATCCTCGGCTGGTCTTACTATGGTGAGAAATGCTTTGGATATCTGGTGAAAGGAAATGCGGTTAAATTCTACCGTTTTGCCTTTGTACTCATGATCTTTGTTGGTGCAATCACTGAACTGAGCTTTGTATGGGGCGTTGCCGATGTCCTGAACGGGTTAATGGCTGTACCTAACTTAATCGGTCTTCTCGGTCTCTCCGGAGTCGTTGTTGCTGAAACCAACCGATTCCTGAAAGTAGCCAGGGAAGAAAAAGAAAGGGCAAGATCTGCGAGTTAATGACCACTTTGCGGAACGCTCTGCTGCCGGTCTTTCTGGTGGCGGAGCGTTTTATTGCGCTTTATGTGTAAGCGCTTTATAATAAAATTACTTTAGCAGCATAGTGTTTATTTAAAAATTATCTTGTATTTTTACTCAAATTGTATTAATATTTTCATCAGTGAATAATTATCGATACTATCATACTATGACAATAGACATCCAACAGGAGTGACTGACATGAACAAGGAAAAACATGATACATCACAATCCGGTTCTTTCTGGAAATTTTTAATTCCTTCATTAATTGGGATCGGGTTGTTTATGACACCGGTACCCGTTGACGGTGAAGTAACAATTCCCGTTGCTATACTGGCAAACTTATTAGAAGACACACTCGCTTCTGTGCTTCCGGCAATTTTAACGATTATTATCTCTCTCAGCTTTATTGGTTCACTCATTGCTATTTTAATGAAAAAAGGAAAACCTCAGACCTTTTCCAATACACCGTTTGTTGAGAGGCTTCTCGTTGTAGGTCCTTTCTGGCTCATTGTTCGTTTTGTTGCTTTCGTTCTTGCAATTATGACGTTCTTCCAGATCGGACCTGAAGCAGTATACAACGAATATACCGGCGGCTTGTTATTAATGGAGGGCGGGCTTCTTCCCCTTCTCTTCACAGTATTTTTGTTTGCCGGGCTGTTTTTGCCCCTGCTCTTAAACTTTGGTTTACTCGAACTGTTTGGTTCATTGTTAACGAAGCTTATGCGCCCCCTCTTTAAATTACCGGGACGTTCTTCGATTGACTCCCTTACTTCATGGCTTGGGGACGGGACTATCGGGGTTCTGTTAACGAGTAAACAATACGAAGAAGGCTTTTATTCAAAACGTGAAGCGGCTGTTATCGGTACGACCTTCTCTGTTGTTTCCATTACATTCAGCCTGGTCGTTATTATGGAAGTCGGCCTTGAGCATATGTTTTTCCAGTTTTATGGAACAGTTGCATTAGCCGGATTTATTGCTGCACTGATCATGCCGCGTATTCCACCGCTGTCAAGAAAAGCGAATACTTATGCAAACGGTCAGGAAAGCCAGCTTGATGAGTCGATTCCAAAAGGCTATAATGCATTTTCCTGGGGATTCAAGCAGGCAAAAAAACGTGCTGCTCAAAGTAAAGGGCCGGGAGAATTTATGAAAGACGGCGGTAAGAACGTTCTCGACATGTGGCTTGGTGTGGCACCGGTTGTTATGGCTTTCGGTACACTTGCCCTTGTAGTGGCCGAGTTCACTCCTGTCTTTTCATGGCTCGGAGCTCCGTTTATTCCAATCCTGAATTTGATGCAGATTCCTGAAGCTGCCCTTGCATCGGAGGCATTGGTTGTCGGTTTTGCAGACATGTTCCTCCCTGCTATTTTTGCTTCTGGTATTGAAAGTGAATTGACCCGCTTTATTATTGCCTGTGTGTCCGTTACGCAGCTGATCTATCTTTCTGAAGTCGGGGGAGTTCTTCTTGGATCAAAAATTCCGGTGAAGTTCCGTGACCTGCTTATTATTTATCTGCTTCGTACACTGATTACACTGCCGATTATTACAATCGTTGCTCATTTGATCTTTTAATGTATTCACCCGCCTGGAACGGATTGTTCCAGGCGGGTGTTTTTTTGTTTTTTACCCTATCCTGAATATTGAAGTAGTAAGGAGCAATAATCCTTCATTGAAATTCAGCTTCGTAGAACGGAATACGCTCCCTTTCCGCGGACTCGCGCCGAGCCTCCTCGGGGCTTTGCCCCTGTGGGGTCTCGCCTGTCTCGCATTTCCGCAGGAGTGTCGCGTATTCCGTTCAACTTCGCACGATGCGTTGTTAAAATAAAGGGTAATAACAACCACATTGAAGAAAGACCTTATACCTGACATCATATGAATTGGTACTATTTTCATTTTCTTTTATCGGTTTTTCATGGCTATGCTTGAAAAAAACGGCACTATTTCTCCGTTTTCTCTGTTTCGAGGTACAGCTCCAACCACACAAAAAAACACGCAGTCCCCGATAGGAATCTGCGTGTGTCAGAATGCTCTTTTATCTTAAGTTACTCTTCAATAATCAGTTTTATATAGGATTCAAAAATGAGATCAACCAGGAGAACGAGGGGTGAACGTGCGGTCAGGTCATAACCGCCATATTCCGCCCGCTCCACCTGTGTACTGATCGAATCATCTACAAGTGTGGTAAGGGTGGAGTTAATGTTGTTTGTAATAGCCGCTGTATAAACATACTGGTGGGTCATTTTGTCCGCCGTTTCCACAAGCGTTTTAGTTTCCCCGCTTGAAGAAATAAAAATAATGTAATCTCCCTTAGTCACTTTGTTGGAAAACAAGTCAATCATATGGGATTCGTAAATATACATACTCGGCTTGTTTACCTGCATAAGAAGTTTGCTGAAGTACTCACCGAACATTTTGGACAGCCCTACTGCTATGATCACCACCCGGTCCGCTTCTTTCATCCGTCTGCAGATTCTGTTTATATCCTTCTCATCGAGGTTTGAAAGGGTACTTTCTAAATCTTTATGGAATCTGGAGATCGAACTGTCCGTTACCTCTCTCCTTGTTTCCTCTCCTAATTCCTTTAAAGCATATTTAAACTCCGAAAATCCGTCAAAACCAAGCTTTTGGCACATCCTGATAACGGATGTGGTGCTGACGTTGACTTCTTTGGCAAGCGTTGTAAGAGCCATCCCCTTTGCCTCCGGAAGGTGAGCGTCGATAAAATACAACACGTGCTTTTCCGTGTAGCTGAGGGCTGGTACTTTGTTTGCAAAATGAGTCGTAATTTTTCCCATAAAAACGGCACCTGATTTCTTTCAGATTGGCTGCATGAAGTTTCTGTGAGGGGCCGAAAGTCAGCACCTCCGGCTAACACCGCCTCAATAACAGCAGTCCTATTTATTATAGTACAAATAAGCGCAAATTACAGACTGTACATATATACAGTGACTGTACATTCACACCGGTGTATCTCATGTTACAAATAATGTGTAAGCGTTTTACTTAAGCACTGGACAAAATAAAGTAATGCAACATGTCGACATTACTATTTAAATTTAACGATAGAAAAGGAGTGACCAACATGGAACTGCGTTCTCAAACATCGGAAAACCTTATCTTTTTTGATGTGAACTGGTCAACGAAACAGCAAGTACTTGAAGAACTGGTAAATGCCCTTGATGAAGAAGGTATTTTAACATCCAGGCAGGATTTCCTGAATACCGTTTACGAGCGTGAAGAAGTCTCAGCCACGGGCATGGAGAAAGGCCTGGCCATCCCCCACGGTAAATCACCTTCTGTAAAAAAAGCGGCTTTTGCCGTTGCGCGACTGAACCGCCCTCTTTCAGACTGGGAAAGCATTGACCCAAACAACAAGGTAGAGCTCGTTTTCCTTCTGGCGATTCCTGAATCTGAAGGCGGATCGACACACCTGAAGATTCTTTCAGAACTCAGCACCCGTCTCATGAATGAGGAATATTATGCAAACCTTTTCAATGCTAAAAACGCCTCTGAATTTCTTGAAGCCCTTGATGCAGACAAAACTAGTGACACGGAGGCTCCACAACAACCGGTAACCGGTAAAAAAGTGGTTGCCATTACTGCTTGTGCAGCAGGGATTGCCCACACATACATGGCAGCAGAAGCCCTTGAAAAAGCCGGTCGTGAAAATGGTATCCAGGTAAAAGTGGAAAAGCAAGGTGCCAACGGAATTGAAGATGGTCTGACTGCACAGGACATTAAAGAAGCAGATGCCGTCATATTCGCTACAGACATTACCCCCCGGGGAAAAGAGCGCTTCAACGGGTTGCCTTATGTTCAGACCCGGGTTGCTGAACCCCTTAAAAAAGGACCTGAACTTATTGATAAAGCATTAAACAGTCCTGATGGAACCGTTCAGGTGGAAGGCGATGAAGGCAGCAGTGCCGGTAACGGAGAAAAGACCAGCCTCTTGAAGGAAATGGGACAAGGGATCCTAACGGGTATCTCGTACATGATTCCCGTCATTGTCTCTGCCGGTTTAATGATTGGAATTGCAAAACTCGGGGCTATGCCGTTTGGACTTGTGAACGACATTCATGAGCCGAGCTTTGCCACTCATGAAAACCCGCTATTCGTGTTACTGCATCACCTTGATAAATTTGGTGCTTTAATATTTCAGTTTATGTACCCTGTTTTTGCAGCGTTTCTCGCCTTCTCTATTGCCAACCGTCCCGGTATTGTAGCAGGTTTTATCGGCGGTGCTTTTGCAACAGGCATGCACTTCCAGTACTGGGGTGTTGAAGGAGCCGTTGAATCCGGATTTTTAGGAGCGCTGTTTCTGGGTCTTGTCGCCGGTTACACTGCAAAGTTTCTGAATGAAAAAATTAAACTCCATAAAAACCTGCAGGCCATGAAGCCGATGCTCATCATTCCTGCAGTGAGTGTATTGTCTATTTTCCTGATCAACTTTTATTTCGTAGACCCTGTATTCGGGGCTTTAAATGCGGGGATCACAAACCTGATTGAGTCTGCACAGGGCTCTGGAACACTGGTATTATCAGCCATTATCGCTTCTGCCACAGCGTTTGACTTAGGCGGACCTGTAAACAAGGCAGCCGGTGCCATTGCCATCGGTCTTGCCGCAGATCAGATTTTCCCGTTAACACCACGCGTTCTTGCGATTGTTATTCCGCCAATCGGTCTTGGACTGGCTACTCTTCTTGACCGTTATACCGTTGGCCGCCGTGTCTTTGACGCCAACCTTTATGTGGCAGGTAAAACGTCACTGCTGCTTGGTTTTATTGCCATCAGTGAAGGAGCCATTCCATTTATGCTCCGAAACCCGCTGATCACCATTCCGATTAACATCCTCGGGGCTGTGATCGGAGCTTGTACGGCCGTATTCCTCGGTGCTGTTCAATGGTATCCGCTTCCGGCAGTATGGGGCTGGCCACTGGTAGAAAGCTTCTGGGCTTACTTTATCGGACTCGCTGTCGGTGCATTTTTCATTGCTTTTGCCAATATCTTTGTCCGCTATGCCCTGATGGTACGCAACGAACGCAAATCAGCTTAAGCAGCAAGATTTAAAACAGACTTCAGGAGGCATGTTACATGTCATCAAAAAAACAAACCGTATTCGTGGTCCCTCACTCCCACTGGGACCGCGAATGGTACTTTACAATAGAAGATTCCAATGTGTTATTAATTGAAAATATGGACTACCTGCTAAATGTACTTGATGAGGACCCTGAATACCACGCATATATGTTTGACGGCCAGGCTTCTGTTATCGATGAATATATTGCCAGACGTCCCAATGAAAAAGAACGTGTGTCAAGACTGGTAAAAGAAAAGCGGCTGTTTATCGGACCCTGGTATACCCAGACGGACTCCCTTCTTGTAAACAAAGAGTCCATGATCCGCAACCTCCTCTACGGTACCCGTATCGCAGAGGATTACGGTCACAACATGAATATCGGCTACCTTCCCGATATCTTCGGCCAGAATGCATACCTTCCATCGATTTTCAGAGGGTTCGGTCTTGACTACAGCATTTTGCAGCGCGGGGTTTATACAGATGAGCTGAAAGGAAGCATGAATTTCCACTGGACTTCACCTGATGGCGAATCAGTAAAAACAAACAACATGTACTACGGGTACGGCCCGGGTAAGTTTTTATCAGATGAAGATGATTATTTTAACGAACGGCTTGTACCCATCCTTGAAAAGCTCAGTGATTTAAATGATGGTACATCTAATGTCCTCCTTCCATCCGGAGGAGATCAGGTTCTCGTTCGCAGACATTTCCCTGAAACAGTCCGCAGGCTAAATGAGAAAGACCCGGAGCGGGAGTATGTACTGAGCGACTATGAATCTTTCATGGAGGCGGCATGGTCAGATGAAAACGCGTTCGAAAATCATATTAAAGGCGAACTGATTGCTTCCCAGAAGTCCCGGATTCATAACACCATCCGGTCTCAGCGCTACGACATTAAACAGCTGAATTACCGTGTAGAAAACAAGCTTCTCACCATCCTTGAGCCGTTAAGTGTCATCGGAAAGTCTCTTGGTCTGAGCTACCCTCAGGCATGGATGGACGAAATGTGGAAAAAGCTGTTCGATGTTCACGCCCACGACTCGATCGGCGGCTGTAATTCAGACGATACGAATAACGATATTATGGTGCGTCTGGAGAAAGTTGAACGGATCTGTGACGGACTCATCAACTTAAAAAAGAAACAAATTACCGAAGCCGTCAGTTGCGAAATCGGCCGCGACAATCTTTTAACGGTATTCAACTTCACTCCGGCTGCAGCTGAAAAAGCCGCAGAATCCGTTATTTTCACCAGGGAAAAAGTGTTCTCCGTGAAAACCCGTGATGGCGATGTTATTCCTGCAGAGCTCACTTCCCAGTCCTACATCAGCGGCGGAACAAAGATCGTTGTCACTGCTGAAGGGGAAAAACAAGTGGAAGAGCCGGGCTACTACCGCAGTGAAGTGACACTTACAAATACGAAGATCCCGGCGATAGGCTATCAAACATTCATTATTGAAGAAGAAAACGGTGACCTCGGTCTAAAAGAACCGGCAAACAAAGAGCAAATTGAGAATGACAATCTTCTCATTACATTCAAAAACGGCCGGCTTACCCTTACAGATAAACGGTCGGGTAAACAAATCGAAAACCTGCTCACTTTTGAAAACAGAGCCGACGCAGGCGATTCGTATGACTATTCACCTTTGGAAAATGACGAGCCCTACTGGCTGACGGAAGGGACACTTACAGATGTCGAATCAGGCCCTCACAGTCAGACAATGACCGTTACGCACGCGCGCTCTGTACCTGCAAATCTTGAAGAACGAAAAACAAAAGAAGAAACAGCCCTTCTTTCAATCAGTACAACTCTTACATTATGTGAGGGCGAATCGTACGTAAGGATTGTTCACCGTATCAACAACCAGATAAAAGACCACCGGGTCCGGGTTAATCTTGCCACGGGGGCGGACAACCCTTCTCACTCCTTTGCGGATCAGGGATTCAGCTTAATAGAACGTCCTGTACAGAATCCGCATTTTAGCAACTGGAAAGAAAAAGGCTATGCGGAAGCACCGGTTTCCATCTACCCTCTTGAAAACTTTGCAGGGGTAGCCAATGGTAACGGCATGGCTGCTGTTATTACAAAAGGACTGAAAGAATACCAGGTCACAGAGGAAGACTCTGCTCTTTCACTCACCCTTTTCCGCTCTGTGGGTCTTCTGGGGAGGGACGATCTTGCCTGGCGTCCGGGGCGTGCTTCCGGAATAAATAATAAGGTGGTTTACACACCGGATGCACAAATGCAGCAGGATCTCACTTTTGAATATGCTTATGTGTTCGAAAGCGAAACCCATGATCCAAATACGTTGTTCTCTCTTGCTGATGAATACACTAAAAGATACGATACGTATCAGAAGCAGTCACTTAACACGTTTGAAGAGCGTCTTGAACGGTTTGAGATTCCATATCCATTAACAGGGATTGCACCGGAATACTCTTTGTTCTCCTTCACCAATGAAAAAGTGAAAATGAGTATGTGTAAGCTCGGTCACGACCAGGATGGCGTGATGGTCCGGTTATTTAACCCAACCGATCAGCCTCTTCAGACAACATGCGAAGACTTCCAGGGCGAGCTGATTGTCTGTGATCTTAATGAAAAAGAACAAAAGAAAGTAACCGGCCGGTCTATTGACGTTCCTGCACGGGGATATGTAACGGTTAAGATGATGCTCTTTTCTTAAAGGTTGTTACCCTCACAAGGGAAATTACGCTACAGGCGGACGCTTTCCGCGGGCACCGCTTCAGCTCCTCGGGAAAACCACCCTGCGGGGTCTTCAGACGATGCTGTTCCCGCAGGAGTCGCCGCCTTTCGCTCCATTTCTTATGTTGAAACAACAATCTATGTGGAAACATACACCCATGCTGATTTTTCACACCAGGGAGCACGAACATAGGCATACGGATCTTTTTTCGGCAAGGTTACCTTTATCTTCTGGTTCTCGACGCGTTGAATTTGAACGGCATATGCGAGACTTCTGCGGAAGTGCGAGACAGACCCCACATGGCGAAGCCCAGAGGAGGCTCTGCGAGTCCGCGGAAAGGGAGCGTATTCCCATTCAACGAAGCTTGAAACATCGCTAAGAGGTTGAGAATAAATGCCCCGAAATAGTATTTTCAGGGCAGCCAAAATTTAAAACATAGGGGGTAATTCAGAGGTTGGTCCAACTTCCGGATTACCCTTTCATTCCATTACACCCTCCGGTTATTCAGCGGAAATTACTTTTTAAAAAGGATGATAGCAGTGGATAAACAAACCCTTCTTTCACAAATAGAAGAAAAGCTCCGGTTTATATACGGGGACGAATACGAAAAGTCGTATATGGAAGGCATGAAGGACCTTGTTTCCAGCTGGGAATCCAGGAACTTTGAACAGCCCCGCCCTATTTCCGAGCGAAACGTTTATATGATTACTTACGGAGACAGCTTTTATGAAAACGGAAGACCTACGCTGGAAACTCTGCACAAATTCCTGAAAAATAATATCGGTGAAACGATCACCGACGTTCATTTACTGCCTATGTTTCCTTACACGTCAGATGACGGCTTTTCTGTTACGGATTACCGCGAGATCAATCCTGAACTGGGAAACTGGGAACACATTGAAGCTTTGTCGGAAGACTACAGGCTCATGTTCGATTTTGTCGCTAATCACATTTCAAAATCATCCGAATGGTTTAAGGGCTATTTGAACGATGATCCGAAATACAGAGGCTACTTTATTCCAAAAGACGACAGCTTTGATACAAGCCGTGTCGTCCGGCCCCGCACCTCTCATCTTTACCATGAATATGAGGGGAAAGACGGGACTAAAACAGCCTGGACCACTTTCAGTGAAGATCAGGTTGATGTAAACGTCCGCCATTTCCCGGTTCTTTTGGAGCTTACGGACATCCTGCTTGAGTACGCACAAAAAGGCGGCACAAGTATCAGACTCGATGCCATCGGCTTTCTGTGGAAACGCTCGGGAACAACAAGTATCCATCTTCCGGAAACACACGCTATTATAGAGCTGTGGCACCTTGTTCTTGACTACTTCAAAGAAGGAACACAGATCATCACTGAAACGAACGTCCCTCATAAAGAAAATATCAGCTACTTTGGTGACGGGGAAAACGAAGCGCACATGGTTTATCAGTTCTCTCTCCCGCCCCTTATGCTGTATACACTCACAACACACGACAGCACAAAAATGACAGAATGGGCAAAAACAATCGGGAAGGTCTCTGACGAAGCAACCTACTTTAATTTTCTCGCAAGCCACGACGGCATCGGCATGCGCCCCACAGAAGGGATTCTTTCCGAGGAAGACAAGCAGATGCTCGTTGATAAAGTCCGGGAAAACGGCGGCCGTGTTTCGTATAAAAGCAACCCCGACGGATCAGAGTCCGTTTACGAACTGAATATTAATTATTCTGAAGCCCTGGTCAATAAAGGAGATGGTGAATCGGATGAAGAAGCTGTTAAGAAGTCACTTGCAGCCCACTCTGTTCTTACATCCTTCATGGGGGTGCCGGCGATTTATTATCACTCTCTCCTGGGCTCCAAAAATGACTATGCAGGACTTGAAGCTTCAGGAATCAACCGCCGCATTAACAGAGAAAAGCTTGAATACGAAAGAATTGCTGACGAATTAAATACAGATGCGTATCGTAAGTCCATTTACGAAGGCATGCAGGAGCTTGTACGCATCCGCCGGAATGAATCTGCTTTTTCCCCATATGCTGATCAGCAGGTTCTCGATCTTGGTGCCTCTGTGTTTGCTTTGAAACGTACAAATACAGAAACAGGTAACACTGTCTACGCTGTTGTCAACGTAACCAATGAACACGTTTCTGTCGACCTGCCGGAAGCAGGTACTGACCTCTTCACAGGAGAGCGCACGGGCAAAGCAGTGACACTTGCTCCTTATCAGTACATTTGGGTGAAAAAATAACTCTATTTTTAATAACACTACAGACGGGAAGTGATTAGAGATGCACATCTTGATTGCCCCTGATTCATTTAAGGGATCGATCTCGAGTGTTCAGGCGGCTAGAACCATTGAGAGTGGCATTAAGGCTGTTTCTCCCCATGCAGTGACCCGCTCTTTTCCCATGGCAGACGGAGGAGAAGGAACAGTTGATGCCATCATGACGGCTACAGGGGGAGAACGAATTACGAAAAAAGTGCACGATCCCCTGTTTCGTCCCGTTAACGCAGAATTCGGATGGATTCCAGACAAAAAAACGGCAGTCATCGAGACTGCCGCCGCCTCAGGCCTGCCCTTACTAAAGCCAGAAGAGCTTGCCCCCCACACCTGTTCCACCTATGGAACAGGTGAATTAATAAAAGAAGCACTGGACTTAGGGGCTGAAACCGTTATTTTGGGACTCGGCGGCAGTGCGACCGTTGATGCCGGTGTCGGCCTGTTTCAGGCACTTGGTCTGCGTGTTTACGACAAAAATGGGGAATTGACCAGGTATCCAGGAGGGAACCTGAAACAAATCGCCGCCCTTGAAACCTCTGGTTTAGACAAAAGGCTTCATGATGTTACGATCATAGTGGCTTCTGACGTAACAAACCCTCTGCTCGGCCCAAATGGTGCCATCTCTGTTTTCGGTCCTCAAAAAGGGGTCACACCGGAACTTCTGGAACGGTTTGAAGATGGCATGAGACACTTCTCCACCGTAGTATCAAACCACACAGGCCGTAATGAAATACAGACACCCGGGAGTGGAGCTGCCGGGGGAATCGGTTACTTGCTTCATTCCTTATTGGATGTCACATTCAAACCTGGCCTCGAATTGGTTGTTGAAGAGAGCAGACTTGAGGAACTCCTCCCTTCTGTTGATCTGATTATTACAGGTGAGGGAAAAGTAGATGGACAATCGCTGTTTGGAAAGGTGCCTGTCGGCCTTGGAAAGCTCGCCAAACGTCATGGTATACCACTGGTTGCCTTTGCAGGTACCATCGGTAAAGGGAGCGAGGAGCTCGAGAAGTACGGCGTGAGCGTGATTCACCCACTCGCAACCGGCCCGATGGCACTTGAAGAAGCCATGATAAACGGAGAACCGCTCCTTTATGAAGCTGCTGTACGCCTTATGAAAACATTGACATTGTTTAATTAATAGGTCAAAACGTTCGGGGGAGTTACTCTTCCGGACGTTTTTAGCTTTCTTCTATTGCAAAAAACAACAGAGTAACGTACACTTTAAATCGTAATAATTTCGCTTTACAACATTGTGGAGGTGTGTGATGTGTTTAATTGGACGATTATCGGGGGCGGCATACAAGGAGCTGTTATGGCCAGTTTCCTTGCTGATTCCGGTGTAGAACCTGCTCAGATTGCCGTGATTGACCCTAATGAAGAGCCTTTGGCAAACTGGAAACACTGCACGTCTAAAATAGGAATGGATTACCTGAGATCGCCCTTCGTTCATCACCTTGCGCAATCCCCCTTCTCTCTTGATTCCTATGCGAAAAAAGAAGAGTTTGTAAAGCCGTTTTTCGGAAGGCGGAAACGCCCGCTTCTTCAAATGTTTAATGCTCATTCAGATACTGTTCTTACAGACCGTGGCCTGAACCAGAGTTGGATTAAAAGCCGTGTCTCGGGGATAAGAAAAGTCCGTAACCACTGGCAGCTCCGCTTATCTGATGGAAGACTGATAGACTCCAGACACGTCGTCGCTGCTATCGGGCTTGGCGAACAGCCATATTGGCCTGAGTGGGCAAAAGAGATCAGAAGTGACTCCCCTTCCGCTGTTGCCCATGTATTTGACAGAGATCTGGACACGGATTCCATAAAAGGGCCGGTTACCATTGTCGGCGGCGGGATTACCGCAGCACACCTTGCTGTAAAACTGGCCGGTCAAGAGCCCGGTAATGTTACCCTTCTTAAACGCCACCCCTTCCGTATTCATGAGTTCGACAGCGATTCAGGATGGATGGGTCCTAAAAACATGAGCCGGTTTCAAAAAGTCAATGATCTCGCCAAGCGACGCCGGATCATTCGTCAGGCCAGACACCGGGGATCGATTCCTCAGGAGCTGCACATGAACCTTCTGCATCTGGAACGTTCCGGCAGACTTAAGATTAACCATGGAGACATTACACATGCAGCACAAACCTCAGACGGCATTATTACTTTATACGGGGATAACAACGTCCTTCATCAGACCCGTACTGTTATTCTGGCTACCGGTTTTATACAGGAAGCACCGGGTATGAACTGGCTTGAACCTCTGATAAAAGACCATAAGCTCAAGTGCGCTGAGTGCGGTTATCCTGTCGTTTCTGAAAGTCTTGAGTGGTGTGATCACCTCTATCTGATGGGCGGATTGGCGGAGCTCGAGCTCGGCCCTACTGCCAGAAATATATCCGGTGCCAGACGAGGTGCCGGCCGTATCGTTCAGCACGCACTATAGATCGTAATGATTTTGTTTATCAACCATTTCAAGGAGATGATCCAATGACAAAGATAAGAGTACCTGTTACGGTTTTAAGCGGTTTTCTCGGAGCAGGTAAAACAACATTACTGAACCATATTTTAGCCAACAGGGATAATAAAAGAGTTGCCGTTATCGTCAATGATATGAGCGAAATCAACATTGACGGTGATCTGATTAATCAGGGAGGATTCTCCCGGACGGAAGAAAAGCTCGTAGAAATGCAAAACGGATGTATCTGCTGTACTCTCCGGGAAGACTTGATTCTTGAAGTTGAAAAGCTGATTCAGGCAGGAGATATTGATTACCTCGTCATTGAGTCAACAGGGATAAGCGAACCCGTTCCCGTTGCCCAGACGTTTACGTATATGGATGAAGACATGAATGTGGATCTCACGGCCATCTCCAGACTTGATACAATGGTGACCGTTGTTGATGCTTATTCTTTTTGGAACGATTATGCGAGCGGCGATACCCTGGTGGAACGAGGCGAAGGTGTAGATGAAACAGATCATCGAGATGTTGTGGACCTGTTAATTGACCAGGTTGAGTTTGCCAATGTGATTGTATTAAACAAAACAGACAAAATAAGTAAAGAGGATGCCACTCAGCTGAAAGCTGTTCTGACAAAGCTGAACCCTGATGCCAAAATCATAAGCTCTTCTTTTGGCAATGTCCCTCTTACGGAGGTTCTTGATACGAAAAGCTTTGATTTTGAAAAGGCAAGCCACAGCGCAGGATGGATTAAAGAACTCAATGAAGAACACATACCTGAAACGGACGAATACGGTATCTCTTCGTTTGTTTACCGGAAACGACGCCCTTTCCACCCCGAGCGCCTCATGAACTGGCTGGAAAACTGGCCGGAAGACGTGATTCGCGCGAAAGGATTTTTCTGGGCTGCCACACGCAATGACATGGCGGGTCTTCTCTCCCAGGCTGGCGGGTCCATCACCATTTCCGCAGCCGGGGACTGGATCGCTTCTTATCCAGAAGAAGAACAGCAACAGTTATTTGCCCAGGACCCTGAGTTGAAAAAGGGATGGGAAGAGCCTTACGGTGACCGCGCCAATGAGATTGTTTTTATCGGCATCGAGATGGACGATGATAAAGTAAGCCGGTCCCTGGACGAATGCGTCCTTACCGATGAAGAAATGAAACAGGACTGGTCTGAATTTCACGATCCCCTGCCGTCCTTTACTGTAAAAGATCCGTCAGAGGTATAGAAACCTGAGAGTCGAAAGGTCACTCCCTTTCGGCTCTTTTGTCGTTTCACGTGAAACAATGTTTGATTTTCCCAATGGACATCGTATACTACAGAAAGACAACCTATGTTATGGGAGAGGATAACAGTGACAAAATCAAAACATGAAATACGCGAAACTGTATGGGAGACAATGGAACAGGAAAAAGTCGGACGCTTTCCTTTCCCGTTAAGAGGAAGAATACCTAATTTTAAAGGGGCTGAAGCGGCTGCCAGACATGTGTTCGGCCTCGACGTATATAAAAATGCAAAGGTTGTAAAAGTTAATCCCGACTCACCGCAGCTGCCGATACGCGCACAGGTACTAAAGGATGGAAAGACACTGCTCATCCCTACTCCCCGCCTGAAGGACGGATTTGTTATAATCGATCCGGCTCACGTACCTCCGGGGGAAGAACGGAAAGCGGCAAGCTTGAAACATATGAACAGCTATGGAAAAGTAACTCCCCTTGACGCCTTGCCTCCAATCGACCTCCTCGTAGTCGGATCTGTCGCTCTTCACCGCGACGGACGCCGCCTCGGAAAAGGAGAAGGCTATGCGGACCGCGAATACGCCATTCTCCGGGAATTGGGCAACCCTGAAATCCCTGTGATCGGAACCGTCAATGCTGTTCAGCTTGTAAAAGATGATATTCCCAGGGACGAATATGACCTTGCAGTGGATTACATCGCTACGGAACATGAGGTGTTTGCTACAAACACACCATACGAAAAGCCTAAGGGAATTGTCTGGGACCGGGTTACGGATGAAGAAAAGAGGGAAATGCCTGTCCTTGAAGAGATTTGGAAGATTACCCGGAATTAAAAAATTGGCAGGTTGTAAAATACGATAAAGAGTATAAAGTACGAGAGATATAGGAGCAATAAGCGATGGGAAACCGCTATTTTCAGCAGGCCATCGAGGATGCTCATGAGTCAATGAATGCAACAGAAGCTATTTCTCCCGAAGATATGACTTAACCATTACAGAACCGCCCTTTTCTTTTTTGAGAGGGGCGGTTTTTTTCAGGTAAGGCAGATTTTCTGGCTGTTTATGGATGCTTTCGGGATGTTAGGAAGTAGTTGGGACGAATTTGGGTGACTCTGAGGCTGATTTCTGAGACTCTGAAATTCTTTATGCAGAACTTTGGCCGTTTTATGGAGAACTTTGCTCTTTTATGCAGACTTTTGGACGATTTATGGAGAACTTCTGACCTTTTATGCAGAACTTTGGACACTTTAAAGAGAATTAGTCATTTTTCGACAAAATCCACCCTCCCCTAACACAAACCCATGATAAAATTAAGCCGCCACCTTTAGCAAACCGCCAACTCATTAAAAAGCCAGACAGCCTCCTAAAGGCTGTCTGGTCTTTTTTATTCGTAATGCACAGTCTTTAAGAAGATTCTCGAGTCGTGAACGTCTCCGTTGGCTGTGTTCCAAAACGTATCAACGCGGTACGGGACAAGTACGTTATCCTGATTTGCTTTGTAATTTGAATAATGAACAGTCCACCGTTCTTTTTGACCATCTCTGACTCTTTCTTCTGCCTGTACTTGCTCAATGAGACCTTCTTCATTAAAGGTGAGCGTATAGCTCAACGGTTCAACTCCGTCAAACTCTCCCTTCACTTCCCTTTCCCCGCTTTCCGTCCAAATCAACGAGTTGTTATGAACAAAGGATTGAGGAAACCAGGCCATCTCTGCAGCATAGCGGAATCTGTGGTTTTTTATCACTTGCGGCCCCGATGCTTTGTTAACCGGAAATACGGACCACAGACGGGTAAAAGAACTTCCTTCTTCCGGTTTTAATTTTTCCAGGCTGCTCATGCGGATAACCGGATTCAGCTTTGAAAATCCCATCCACATGTAGGCAGGCCGGTCGGTTAAAAAGAACTGCTCCCCTTTTACAGGAACGAGCGGTCCTTTTTGTTTCCCACGGTGGAACCCTTCATACGTGATGAAAGCCTGTTTAAGATCCATTTGTGAGGCGATGTTCACTTTTGAAAGGTACGTAACAAGAGCCTTTGGCAGTTCCTCCACCTTTTTCTCCCCTGCTTCATCCTGTCCTTTTTTCAAATAGAGGACGTCCTCTCTGAACCGGTTTAAAAACACCCAGTTGCTGATCAAAAGGACCCCCAGGAACAGGACGGCAACGACAATAAAACTGACGACAATGTCAGATAAAATTTGTTCAAGCATGTAAGCTCCCTCATTTCCATTCTCATTATCTTATTCATATACCCGTTTTCACCTGGACTTATTATAGTTGGTTTACGCTTATTGCACTCATGGGCGCCGGTGAGCCTCCAGCTCCCGCAGGAGTGCCGCGCATCATCAACATTGTTAAAGGTCAACAATGACCTTTAACACATCCATTATAATAAAAGCCATGGACCTATATAAAGTCCATGGCTTATCTTCACTATTTTTTACGGCGCTTTCCGGAAAAAGAGAATTCTTTTTTGCCTTCAGGACGGTTTCCTCCGCCGCGGCGCTGATCTTTCCCTCCACCGGAACGATGACGGTCATTACTGCGGTTGCCGCCTTTGTTTCCTCCACGGTAGCCGCCGCCACCTTTGCCTTTAGGTCCGGAGCCACGCTTAATGCGTACAGGCGGCTCACTGGTCAAGGTGATTTTCACTTCATTGGATGACTCTTTGCTTACCGTTTTAAGGGCTGCTGCAACCAATGTAACGGCATCGTAGTTTTCAAGAAGCTCTTCTGCTTTATCCGTAAGGTCTGCGTAATCGCCGCCCGTTACGACTTCAAGGAGCTGCTCTGCTGCCTGCTGCTGACGGCCGACGCTGGCATCTTGAAGAGTTGGTGCTTTTTCAACCGTCATCTTCTTCTTCGTTGTTTTCTCGATGATATTGATATGCTCTTTCTCACGTGGTGTTGCAAAGGAGAATGCCATACCGTGCTTACCGGCACGACCTGTACGTCCAATACGGTGAACGTAGCTCTCAGGATCTTGTGGCAAGTCAAAGTTAAACACGTGAGATACGCCGCTAACATCAAGTCCACGAGCAGCAACGTCTGTCGCTACAAGAATTTCAATGCGCTTTTGTTTAAACTTCTGAATCACTTTGTCACGCTTGTTTTGCGGAAGATCACCGTGGATCCCTTCTACTTCATAACCACGTTGGAAAAGTGCGTCAGACAGCTCGTCTACACGACGCTTTGTACGACCGAAAATGATGGCAAGTTCCGGAGAATGAATATCGATTAAACGGCAAAGTGTATCGAACTTTTGGCGTTCCTGTACTTCTACGTAACGCTGGTCGATATTCGATACCGTCATTTCCTTCGCTTTAACCTTGATTTGCTCAGGGTTGTTCATGTGCTTGTTCAAAATCGTCTGCAGGCGCGGAGGCATTGTAGCAGAGAAAAGCAATGTCTGACGGTTGTCCGGCACGCTCTCAAGAATTTCTTCAATTTCTTCTACGAAGCCCATGCTTAGCATTTCGTCAGCTTCATCCAACACAACAGTGTTAATGTTGCCAAGAGAAATGGTTTTTCTTCTCATGTGGTCTTGAAGACGCCCCGGTGTTGCAACAATAATTTGCGGGTTTTTCTTCAACCCGCGAATTTGACGGCCAATTTCTTGTCCTCCGTAAATTGGTAGACAGCGAACGTTGCTGTAACGACCGAGTTTGTTAAGCTCTTCAGCTACTTGAATCGCAAGTTCACGTGTAGGCGCAAGAACGATCCCTTGTGGGTGCCGCGCTTCTTGTTCCATCTTTTCTATTAACGGGATACCGAATGCTGCCGTTTTACCTGTACCTGTTTGTGCTTGACCAAGAACGTCTCTTCCAGCCTTGGCAATCGGAAGCACCTGCTTTTGAATTGGGGTAGCTTCTTCAAACCCCATTTGATCTAAAGACTTTAAAATCATCGGATGAATATCTAATTCTGCAAAAACTGTCAAAAAAACCGAACTCCTTTATTTTTTAAATTTATATAATCAACAGCTCTCCACGTTCACGCGTGTTCAAAATGAACAAGGGATAATCTGTCCCCCGTCTTTCTAGTAACAACCATCATGGAGACTTCTATTATTATCCATTTATGTTCAGGATGAGCGTAATCTATCCTCTATTTTCACTTTAAATGAGACCTTCTATAACAAAGGCATAAAGAAAACCCGGGCAAAACCAGGCTGTATCAATGGCGGAGCCGTTATTATATATACTGCCCCGGGGGTGGCCCCCGTAAGCACTAAAAAGGGCATATTCCTGATACGTTGGAATATGCCCGTTTATTCCTATTGGAATCGAGTTAAATTACAGACGTACAACGTTTGCTGCTTGTGGTCCGCGGTCGCCTTCAACGATTTCAAATTCAACGTCTTGACCTTCTTCAAGACTCTTGAAACCTTCAGATTGGATCGCAGAGAAGTGTACGAAAACGTCGTCTCCGTCTTCACGCTCGATAAAACCGAAACCTTTTTCTGAGTTAAACCATTTTACTTTACCTGTCATAATTGACGGCCTCCTTTAAAAGAAAAGAAAATTCGTGAAAACTGAATTACCGTAAAACCATGTTTCTCCAAAATCCTTACGAGGCCGGAAAAAATGTTTTTCGATATCCAGATTTTCAATCTTCTTCACTATATCACGTAGGTATTCGAAAAGCAAATCCAAGACCGGTGGATAAAGCCTTCGAACTACCTTGATCCGGGTGAAAAGTCAGATCACTAGTGCCCTGGTAACAGACTGACTGGCTGCGTGTGAAAGATTGTAGTCTTTGTAATCACAGCCGTACAGATAAAGAAGCGTACTAATGCAAAGGGAAACAAACTGCGCTTTTACTTTTACAGCCTGACTCACATCCCCGTAGGCGTGGAAAAACGCCGGTCTGGCTTCCGGAGGCAGAAAGCTGTATGCAAAGGACAAGTCAACGGCCGGATCTCCTTTATGAACGTCTCCCCAGTCGATGATTCCTTTTAAAAGGTTTTCTTTTGGGTCAATCAGTACGTTCTTGATATGTAGATCTCCGTGGACAAGAGTTGGTTTATAGGAGTCAGTCAAGCCGTTTGTGTCTATGGTTTCCACATAACCGGTAAGCTTTTGGTATAGCGCTGTTTCACCGGTTCCTTTGATGTCTTGAATATACGAGTGGAGTTTGGGCAGGCGCTTATGAATGTCTGTCCGGTGCAGATAGTCCTCCGGTACTTTCCACTCGGGCTTCACATCAACATTATGGAGTTTTTTAAGAAATTCACCCAGTGGTCTGGCTGAATGAGCCCGTTCTTTTTCTGAAAGATCATACGCTTGTTTACCCGGAATGTGTTTATAGCCAAGAAACGGCCAAGGATAGCCATGAGAGGGCTTCCCGAAAAATTCTGGACGGGCAATATCAATGCCTTCGAATGTCGGAAGTTCAGGCAGCAGTCTCGCTTCTGTGTCCAAAAGGGCTGTCGCAACCTGACGCCTTGGAAAACGAAACACATACGTACCGTTGACCAGGTGGACGGTATTATCGAACCCTTGATCAAGTTTCCGGACAGTAACTGGAATGAACCCGGGGAACTGTGCGGCAATCAGGTCAGCGGCCGCCCCCTCTCCTACTATCTGTTCTCCGTCCCAGAGTTTTGTCACAGAATTATTCCTTAATGGCAACCGCTTCGATTTCCACCAGTGCCCCTTTTGGCAGCTTGGCCACTTCCACCGCGCTTCTTGCAGGGTATGGCTCAGACAAATATGAAGAATAAATCTCATTTACCGTAGCAAAGTCGTTCATGTCCTGCAGGAAGATCGTCAGTTTAACTGCCTGCTTGAGGGAAGTTCCGCTTGCTTTGAGAACCGCATTGACGTTTTTCATGACGCGGTGGGTCTGAGCTTCAATGCCTGCCACCATCTCCATCGTTTCCGGGTCAAGACCGATCTGCCCGGATGTGTAAACGAAGCCGTTAACTGTCACAGCTTGAGAGTACGGGCCTATGGCATCAGGTGCATGGCTGGTTTGTACAGGTTGGATTTTCATAATGGATGTCCTCCTTGTGGATGTTGGTTTTCAGGGTGATTTGAGTATAGTTTAGCATAGATGGAGGGGTGGGTTGGAGGTGATTTCCTGAACAATCATACATTTTCTTGCTCCGTTATTACACTTTGCAAGACCGATTTTACGGTTAGTTCTCTGCTTTTTGCACTTATCGCCCGGTATTTTACACTTCTCACTCCGTTTTATACACTTAACACGTTCTATTTTACAGTTAGAATTGATACCCCCACGCACGTGCTCCGGGTTGCCAAAGGAAATTACCCCATCAAAAATGCCCCCCTGAAAAGAGAGGCATTCCCAACATCCACACAACAGCTATAACTCACCTACCTCGGTCCATACGACGACAGCTGAATCAGGATATCTTCCTGTTCCTGCCACAGCTTTTGAGCCGTCCCGACGTCAACGGTTTCAAACGTAATTGTCCCGCCCGGTGGAAGCTGGGCTACTTTCCACAAATCCACACTGATCACCGTAGCTATCTTCGCATAACCGCCGGTTGTCTGGCGGTCAGCAAGCAAAATGATCGGCTGCCCGTCACCAGGGACCTGAATCGACCCGGGGGCTATGGCGTCGGAATAGATATCCGCTCCTTTGTCCGCCAGGTGGGAAAGAGGCACGTCTCCTTCAAGACGATAGCCCATCCGGTCAGACTGGGGGCTGACCCGATACTCGTCCTGCAAAAATCGTTCCAGCGATTCTTCTTCAAAAGCTTCTTGCTGGGGACCCATGACTACCCGTACCCGGGCTGTTTTGCCGTAATCCGGAATATATTCGGCCATCACTTTCCGCCCTCCGTGGACACCGAGATCTCCTGTCCTTTTCCCGACCTTCAGCCGGTCGTCTTTTCTCAGTTCACGGCCTTCAAATCCACCTATTCCTGCCCGGACAGCTGTACTTTTACTTCCCATAACAACAGGAACATCGATCCCGCCGTGAACACTCATGTATGTTCGAACGCCGTTCCCGGCATGACCGAAACGGATTTCTTCACCTGCCTGAACGTAATAGCTCTTCCACATGCTGACGGGTTCTCCTGCAATGACCGGCTTCATGTTACCACCGGTGAAAGCAACAACCATATCTTCTTCCGCTCTCAAAAAAGGGCCTGAAACGGTCATCTCAAGAGCCGCCTCGTCGCGCCAGTTTCCAACGAGGACATTGGCTACCTGCAAAGCATAGCTGTCCATCACTCCGCTTGTTCCGAGACCGAATTGCTGATAACCTTCCCTGCCGAGATCCTGAACGGTGGTGAGAAGTCCCGGTTTGATAACCGAAATTCCGCCATTATTTTCCTTGCTTTTTGTTGTTGGATGATTGGTCACTTGTCACTCACCCGCTTTATCTCAATGCCCGCCTGGGTAAATGCTTCTTGAAGCTGTTTTACAAAAACCAGTGCCTGTGCACCGTCTCCGTGCACGCAAATGGTGTCTGCCTGAACAGGCACAAGCGTACCGTCCACGGCTTCAACTTTGCCCTCCCGCACCATTCGTACGGCCCTTTCAATCACAACATTCTCATCGTGAAGCACAGCACCTGCGATTGTTCTGGAGGTGAGGGAGCCATCTGCCTGGTAGGCGCGGTCTGCGAACACTTCTTCCGCTACATTGAGCCCCTGCTCTTTACCTGCTTTCACAAGCTCACTTCCCGCAAGGCCAAATAAAATGAATGACGGATCAAGATCGCTGACTGCACGAGCCACTGCATCAGCTACTGCACGATCTTTGGCAGCCATATTGAACAAAGCACCGTGAGGCTTTACGTGCTGTATGTGAGCTCCTTTCAGATCAACGAACGCCCGGAGAGCTCCAATCTGATACACGACCATGTTATAGACGTCTTCCGGGTCTACTTCAATATAACGCCTTCCAAAGCCGGCGAGGTCAGGCAGGCCTGGATGAGCCCCGATACCAACTCCATTCTGTACAGCCAGATTCACCGTGCGCTGCATCACGTTATGGTCACCTGCATGATAGCCGCAGGCAATGTTCGCCGAACTGACAAGCTCGAGGATGCCTTCATCGTTTCCGAAGACATAGTTTCCAAAGCTTTCTCCCAGATCACTGTTTAGATCAATTCGCATGCTCATTTGCGTCCGCCTCCTCTGTCTCTATCTTTACGACACTTTTGCCATCTTCAGCGCGTGCGAGAAGTTCCTCGTACTCTTCTTTTTCCACGGCAAAAAAGCGGAGCCGGTCTCCTGCCCGGAACAAAAACGGATCTTCTTTATCAGGATCAAATAACCTTGCCGGCGTATGACCGATCAGCTGCCATCCGCCTGGTGAGTCGAGAGGGTAAATTCCTGTCTGCTCCCCGGCAATCCCTACTGATCCTGCACTTACTTTTTGCCTTGGCTTGTCCAGCCGGGGGGTATGAAGACGATCTGAAAGACCTCCCAGATATGGAAATCCCGGTGCAAACCCTAGCATATAAACAAGATAACCCGGCTCAGTATGGAGGCGGATTACCTCCTCTTCCTCCAATTGATGGCGGGCTGCCAGGCGGGAAAGATCCGGTCCCTTTTCGCCGCCGTATAAGACAGGAACGGAAATGACCCGGACAGGACGGGACACAGAGGTCCCTGCCCGCTCCGATAACCCGTTAAGCCATAGGGCTATTTCATCGTACTTCACGAGCTCTGGTTTATAAAAAACGGTCACCGAAGTATAGGCTGGCACCCATTCTGCGATGGCCGAGTGATTTTCCTCTTCGAGTACAGCACAAAAAGACCGAATGTGCTGGTGTACTGTATCTGATATTTCTTCTTTGAAGCCTATACGGACAGCACGGTCGCCCGCAGGCTTTATGGATTGGATCATACTCACTCGTTTTCCTCCTTGCCAACTTGTTACCTTCCTTTAACTATAACAAAAAGCCCATTTACTCTTGAGTATCGCTTTAGCGAATATTGACGCGATAACCCGGCTGAGGACGGTTCTCCTCTTCTTTACCGAGATGACTCGTACAATTGGGGCATCTCATGGCACGAAGCGAGATATCCGAAAAGCAGAAAGGGCACGTTTTCTGCCGCCCTGCCTCTTTTGGAAGCCGTTTTAAACGGTTCATCTGGAGAATAAGCAAATACGCTGCAAATGCGATGATGACGAAGTGGACTACAGCTTCAATAAACACGCCATAGTTAATAGTCGCGGCTCCCGCCTCCTGAGCATCAGACAGTGAACGATAGTGTCCTCCCGACAGATTTACATAGAGATTGGAAAAGTCGACACGGCCGAGAAGAAGACCTATAGGAGGCATGACAATATCCGAAACGAAAGAACTGACGATTTTCCCAAAGGCCGCACCGATAATAATCCCGATCCCCATGTCCACCACGGAGCCTCTTGTTGCGAATTCCTTTAATCCTTTTAAGAACATGACAGGCACCTCCTATGAAGAAGGTATGTCCCTTATACAGGTTTATGCACCCCGGTTCAGCATCACCCGCCTTACGAAAAAAGGTCCTTAAAAAGCCCGATGCTTTTTAAGAACCTTGTCGTTACTGAGAGTCAAGAAGGGTACAGCTTACGTTTACGGTCAAGGTATGCTGGCCGCCGCGATACACTCCCTGAAGAGGGCTCAGGTCTGAATAGTCCCGTCCTGTACCTACGCGGATGTGGTGCTCAAGAGCCTCGACATTGTTTGTCGGGTCCAGACCGCACCAGCCGATACCCGGTACCATCACTTCTACCCAGGCATGTGTTGCTGCATCACCAATCAGTGCTGAATTCTCTCCAACATACAAATAGCCGCTAACATACCGGGCCGGAATGAGCCGGGCATGAAGAACACCCAGCATCACATGTGTGAAGTCCTGACACACACCTGCTTTAAGAGGGAACGACTCGTGCGCTTTTGTAGTTACATTGGTTACATTCGTGTCATACGAGAATCGTTCATGGATATAGCGCATCACTTCAATGGCGAATTGTACAGGATTGTGAATGTCGCCTACTTCCGCCACTATTTCATCTACTTGTTCTTTATACAAGAACGTGTAGGGTGTGTCGTTCAAATAAGCAAGATAATGCTTTCGGAACAAGTCCGAATGGTAGATGTTTCTCATCTCAGTCGAATAATCGACCATTTTGATAAACGGACTTCGCTGGATACTCACGATGGACGTCGTTTTCACTTCCAGATTTTCATGGACTTCCGGAATAAAAAACGTCTCAACTGTATTCCCCCAGAGGTCCACATGCTCTTTTGTCAACGAGCTTGGATTAATGTCAGAGCGGTACGATAAAAGGCGCTGACACTCGTCGGTTCTCGGTTTTAACCGGATGTGGTTCATACTCTGGTCTACGGGAGTCTCATAATGAAAGCGATTGGTGTGCTCGATCTGGTATTTCATGCCTGCCTTCCCCTCTCAATTCTGGAACTGTGTCATAACCCCCACTGACGAATCAGCCGGTTCAATTAAATAATATGTTTTTGAGAAAATACGTCCGATGTTGTTACAGTGATCTTGGAACTGATCCAGAAATTCACCAAGCTCGTGCATTTGCAGATCTTTAATCTTCATTTCATCAAATTCAATTTTCACCCGTTCAATCGCATCAAACAGCTCTTCCGAGTAATGGGACACTTTCCCGCCTTCCATGTCCTTAACTGCATCCCAAACGTGGTTTACGCAGTATTGAATCGAGCGGGGAAACGTGCCATCAGTGATTAAAAAGGCCAGGACATCTTTAGCTGAAATGGTCGGTGGATACTTTTTCAGATAAGCATCGTGACCATTCACAAACTGCAGTGCTGCCAGCCAGTAATAATAATGATGAGCTTCAGGGTTTTCTGCTTCTTTCCGTGCTTTTTCACACATGACATTCAGAATACGCGCGGTTTTTTCCGCCCGCTCAAGCCACTTGCCGATCTGAATAAAGGTATAGGTTTCGTCTCTGGTCATGGACGATTCAATAACCCCCTGAGTCGTAAAGGACATCAGCTTGATTTCCCGGAGCAGGTGATCTACTTCTTTCAAATTCCAATATTGACGATCTACGTCAATGCTATTCCAGTAGCACTCGTTTAAGCACTCCCACAGTTCATGAGGAATGATTTCACGGGCTGACTTTGCATTATCCCGGGCATAGCCGATACAGTTGGCAAGTGAGTTCGGGTTTTGCTCCTGAAATGCCAGGTACTGGACAATTGTATCCGGGTTAAAGGTAGAATATTCCTGTTTGTAATCAGAAAATGAAGCACAAATTTCAATAACCTCTTCCCAGTCACGTTCAGCTACTGCATCGGTATCAGAGGCTTCGAGCATATTAATTAACCTCGCACTTAATACTCTGCTGTTGTTTTCGGCACGTTCGATGTTTCTTGCCATCCAGTATAACGAATCCGCAACACGGCTCAGCATGAATCATCACTCCCTTGTTTCAGTACCCACGTATCTTTACCGCCTCCGCCCTGAGAGGAATTCACCACAAGCGACCCTTCTTTTAAGGCCACACGGGACAATCCGCCAGGGAGCACCTTCAACTCTTTACCTCCCATAACAAATACGCGAAGATCCACGTGACAAGGGTAAAAACGCTCTTTCTGGAACGCAGGTGCACGTGACAGCTTGATTGTCGGCTGGGCAATATACTGCGCAGGATCCTGAATGATTTTTTCGCGGAACAGTTCGATTTCAGCTTTTGTGGCATGAGGTCCGATGAGCATATCATAGCCGCCTGAAGAACCGACGTTTTTTACAACGAGCTCTTCCAGGTTTTCAAGAACATGCTCACGGGCTTCTTTATCCCGTAAAAAGTACGTTTCAACATTTTTGATAAGCGGTTCCTCATCCAGGTAGTAGCGGATCATGTCCGGAACATACGCATAGATGGCTTTATCATCGGCTACACCGTTTCCGATCCCGTTTGTAATCGCTACATTTCCTTTTCTGTATGCTTCAAGCAGGCCAGGCACACCGAGGACGGATTCAGGATTAAACGCTTTTGGATCGAGGAAATCATCGTCTATACGGCGGTAGATAATATCCACGCGGTGAAGTCCGCGGATCGTTTTCATATATACACAATCGTCTTTTACGACCAGATCACGCCCTTCCACAAGCTCAATCCCCATTTGCTGGGCAAGAAAGACATGGTCATAATAAGCCGCATTGTAGCTTCCTGGTGTAAGAAGGACAGCAATCGGATGGTGCTTGTCCTCACTGTTTTCCGGAGCGTGGCTGCACAGAGCCTCATGGAGGTTGGACAATTGATGTTCAAGGGTGCAGATTTGATGACTGTTAAAGAATTCAGGAAAAACACGGCGCATAACAAAACGGTTCTGAAATACGTAGGACATCCCCGAAGGGTTTCTCAGATTATCTTCAAGTACCCGGTACTCTCCGTTGTGATCACGGATTAGGTCTATTCCGGCTAAAAAGATGTGATTATCGTTCGGGATTTTAAGCCCCGTTGCCTGTTCTTTATAGTAATAAGGATTGTCTTCAATCAGCTCTCTCGGAATCAATCCGTCTTTAAGGATCTGCTGATCATTATAGATGTCCTCAAGAAACAGGTTGAGCGCCTTCACACGCTGCTTCATCCCTTTCTCGATTTGCTCCCACTGATCGGGCGGAATAATAACAGGAATAAAATCAAAGGGCATAGTCCGTTCCGTTCCTGTTTTGTCACTGTAAACCGTGAATGTTATTCCCTGTCGCAGGAAACTGAGCTGTGCTGTTTCATTCTTTTCGTGAAGATCCTCCACCGAAAAACGGTTAAGAATATCATGAAACTGCTCATAGTGAGACTTGGGCTTTCCGTCCATCTCCATCATTTCATCGAAAAAGGTCTTAGAATCATATTGCTTTAACACCCATCCATCTCCTCCCTGGGGAAACGTTATTAACACAGTGTCCATCCTTTTCCCTCTTTTGAAATTTTTTACACTTGTATTTTTTGAGATTAGAGTAACGGTATGACTGAGAAGACTTATTATTTTTATACATTCTTCATGCAAGCGCGAAATTCCTTTACACAGAGAATGAACATTGTCGTAAAAACAGAGAACTTCAGGAAAGTCGAGCTAATCATATTTGAAGGGGCTTTGTCAGCAAAAGCAACAATCTTTATGAACACGACACTCATGCTAATTTATTCAAACCATAGTGCATGAAAATAGGAATGCTGTCTTTTTCAGCTGAGTTATCCTTTTCCTATGATTTTCACAGCGCATCATGCGCAGTTAACGGAATACGCGAGACTCCTGCGGAAGTGCGAGACAGACGAGACCCCACAAGGGCCAAGCCCCGAGGAGGCTCGGCGCGAGTCCGCGGACAGAGAGCGTATTCCGTTCAACAAAGCTGAAATTCATTGAAGGGTTTTAAAATCATTCCTGATTCTTTTTCAGAACAGCCTATTATTATTTTATCGGTTTTACCGTCTCCGTGGCCCCCGCTCACCTCAGCATAAGATGGCCGGTTATGGAAATACATGTTTTAAATGGATTGGGAAAAGTTATGTGTGTATAGAAGGCACTGAAAAAGTTTGACCTTTAACTTTTTCAGTGCCTTCTAAGCAATGAGCGGAGCGGTTGCATGTTTTAAAATCCTGTTATGAGTGGGTTTCTCGTAACAGGCGAGCAACCGATGGAGCCATTGCCACTTTAATAAAAGCCACTGAGAAAATTGGTTTTCACTTTTTCAGTGGCTTCGTATACAAGAGGAGGCTGAACAATTATGAGCGAACACATGCCAAGATACCCGGAGCCGTTCTGGCGGAAGGAAAGTGAAACCACTGAGTACCCTGCACTTACCGATAATACAGACTGTGACGTTGCGGTCGTCGGTGGAGGGATTGCAGGAATTACAACTGCATACCTGCTGCAAAAAGAAGGAAAGAATGTCGTGTTAATTGATGCTGGAAAGCTCATTAACGGAACAACCGGTCATACTACAGCTAAAATCACGTCTCAGCACGGGCTGTTTTATGACGAGCTGATCAACCATTTTGGTAAAGAGAAAGCACGTCATTACTATGATGCCAACCAGGAAGGACTCGAGTTTATTGAAGAGCTGGTTAATGAGCTTTCCATAGACTGTGATTTCAGTCATGAAGATGCATTCGTATTTACACAGGATCCGGATGAAATTTTTAAGATAAAAAAAGAAGATGAAGCCTACCAGCAGCTTGATATTAACGGTGGCCTGATCGATGAAAAAACCTTGCCATTCTACACCAGAGCGGCGATTGTGATGCGTGACCAGGCCCAGTTTCACCCCGTGAAATACCTTAACGCCCTGACAGATGCGTTTATTAAAGCAGGAGGAACGGTTTACGAAAACACAACGGCCAGTGATGTCAAAACCGGTGACCGTCCTGCTGTGATCACGAGAGAAGGGCATGAAATCACGTGCGATCATGTGGTGGCTGCTTCTCACTTCCCTTTCTATGACGGAATGGGCTTTTACTTCGCCCGGATGCACGCAGAAAGGTCATATTCTCTTGCCGTGAAAACATCCAAACCAATTACTTCAGGCATGTATATTAATGCGGAGGATCCCAAGCGTTCGATTCGCTGCACACCGGCAGAAGACGGGTATTTGATGATTATCGGAGGCGAGAAGCATAAAACCGGTCAGGGCATCGATACGTCGAAGCATTACGACGCACTTGCAGCCTACAGCCGCGAAATGTTTCCCGATGCTGAAATCCTTTACCGCTGGGCAACTCACGATCTTATCACGATGGACAAACTGCCGTATATCGGCCACATCACCGAACGTCATAAAAACATTTTTGTTGCAACCGGCTTTCACAAGTGGGGTATGACGAACGGAACCATTGCAGCAAAAATCATCCGGGACGGCATTTTGGAAAAAGAAAACACGTACCGGGAATTGTTCACTCCCCATCGGATGAAAGCCGATCCGGGTATTAAGGAGTTCGTAAAAGAGAATGCAAACGTAGCTAAGTATTTTGTGAAAGGAAAAGCGGAGATGGTCCGCAGAAAACCGGAGGATCTGGCGAGTGATGAAGGCGGTGTTGTCACCGTAAAAGGCAAGCGTGCAGGAGCCTATAAAGATCCGGACGGCCTCCTCCATGCAGTGGATACAACTTGTACCCATATGGGATGTGAATGTGAATGGAACGACGGCGACCGAACGTGGGACTGCCCTTGCCACGGCTCAAGGTTCAATGTTCAAGGAGAGGTTATAGAAGGCCCTGCAGACAAGCCCTTAAGGAAGCTTGATTTGGAGTAAGCACGTCTATCTTCCGATAACGATAAGAGGGCGTCTGAAAAGGTAGAATACCCTTTTCAGACGCCCTTTAAATTAGTAACTGTGTCAAAATTTTGTTGAAGTAAAGTGTAATTGGAGCGAATGTGCGACACTACTGCGGGAAAAGTGTGTTGCGGGGCCCCGCAGGCGCAACACGCCGAGGAGGCTCCCGAACTGCCCGCGGAAAGTGCAATGAGCGGCAATCAAGATAAAACTCATTACTAGTAACCCGCCAGTTCACTCTCACTGCCTGCAATAATAATATAGGCATTGTCACCCAGCTCCTGCATAAGCATTCTCATCTGTGCTTCCGGAACCGACACACAGCCAAGGGTCGGAGTGCCGTTTGAGATGTGAAGGAATATCGCACTCCCTTTACCGCTTACCGGATTATGCGTATTGTAGTTGATTACCATGGCGTACTTATACTGATCCCTGTATTTGATCAGGTGTTCGTCGTGGGCATGAGAAGATTCCCGCTCCTGCCACGTATTGTATTCAGGATCATTCACATTGGAAATCCAGTAAGAGTTGTCTGTAATCTGCCTGAACGATTTCTTCGTTCCGGGATTTTCGGTTCCAAAGGCAAATCCTAAACGGTAAGCGCCAGTCGGTGCTTTCCGGTCTCCCTCAACCTTGTTTGCACTCACACCGTTGCTTCCTACAAATCCGTTTGTCGACATCTCCTTGTTCCAGGTGCCTCCGGACTTTTTCCAGTACTCCACCTTCGCACTTCCTCCACCGGTGCTCACAACAGTGAGAATCTGATCTGTATTGGAAGCTGTTTTCGTTCTGGCGACAGCCGGCAGCTCCTCTTTCTTTTCTTCTGTTTTGGTTTCTTCTGATGAACTGGACGGTTCCTCTTTCTCCTGCTCCTCACTACTCTCTGAAGTTGATGAGGCTGCCGGTGAAGATGTGCTGCCCGGGGAACTCACAGCTGCCTTCACTTCCACCTTCTCCTCTCCCAGGAAACTCCCGCTTACAAACCCTTCCTGTCCCTGAAACTCAAACCTGAACCAGCCATTTGGTGTCTTGCCGTCGACTTTTACAGGTTCATTCTGTTTTATCTGTCCGATCACGCCGTAGCTTGTTCCCCCTCCTGACCTCACATTGATGGAAGGAGCAGTTATGTAGTACGTTCCACTGGCGTCTGTGACCTCCTGCTGTTCAGGAGCGGTTTCCGCCGGAACCTCATCTTCTGCCTGTGCAACCTCTTTCGTCTGTGGTTTCTCATCTTCCACCGGCTCTTCTGCCCTGTCGGCTGGTTGTTCCAGCTCCTCTTCTATTGTGAGAGTCTCTTCTTTTCTGTACATACCAAGATCACGCTCCCTCTTCGGCTGAATGTTGCGATATCCTTCTGCAATAACGATGCTGTCGTCACTTACATTGAAGTCTGTTTCTTCCTGTGCCTCTCCACTTTCTTCTGCTCCTAAGCCGCATCCTGTTAAAACAATAATAATCATCACTGTTACGATTAAAGACAACCTCTTTTTCAACGGAAATTTCCTCCACACTCGTTATTTTTTCAGACTATTCAGCATTATTATAACATGGAAAACAATGTAAAAAAGAAGTTGGCTCAAAAGGTCGTTTATTCCCTTTTAAGTCAACCTCGAAGTAATGAGTGGAGCCGCTTTCCTCATTAAAAAAGCCCGGCAGGAGTGGATTTTCCCCTGCCAGGCCAGCAGTGTGTGGAGACATTCCAATCTGCCTGGACCTTTTGAGACACATTCTTCTTAATCCAGTCAGCCTTTCTTTTCTCCAAGAGGGCGTGGGTTATAGCTCGAGCCTGTAAGGTCAGTAAGGTCACTGATGGCCTGCCAGAGTTCAGGGTAAAATTCAAATTTCGCCCCTCTTTCAAGCATCTGCGCCGGTACTCCTTTCAGGCTCTTTGTATTTAATCCGATCATCCGGCGTACAAGCTGGATGTGCTGATGTCTGAACGACTGAAAGCATTCGTCAAAACGGGTAAGCCCCTGCATGAGCTGAAACAGCTCAAAACGGTCTTTTGCATTTTCGTGGAGGTCAACCACACTGACGGACTCCGCCTCAAGTAATGCTTTAAACGGCTCCCAGAGAGTCGGGCCCAGTTTCAGAATTTCATTGAAGCCGGGGGAGTCCTGTCCACTCCCTCTTCCAAGAGCAAGGCGAATTGTATGGTAATCCCTCGGACTGATAACCTTGACCATATCAAAAACAGGAGGCAGATGCTCCAAATGCATCGTGACCCTCTGCAATTTCTCTGTTGCCTTTGTAAGTTCCGCTTTTCTCATGTGACTGTCAGCCTGATGAATGTATTGGATAATCAGTTTAAAGTGAAGCTCGGAAATCTGATGAATAACTTGAAAGGTTAATTCTTCGTCACAGCTTGCAGTATCCTCTGAGACTTGTAAGTTTAAAAGTTCATCTGTCCGGATATACTTCTCGTAATCTGTTTTTCCCATTTGTAATCCCTCCAATTTTTCGCAGAGCAGCCAAAATGTAAGCGCATACACTTCCAATTACTCATTCTACTAGAGATTTGTCCACCAGGCTACTTAAAATTTCGAAATTTCCGACTTGCAAATTATAGAAGATTTATCGTTATAAAGATGGGATCGGGTATTTTTTTGCTAGCCTATAGGTCATTTTTTCCTCTATTGCTATTGGCATCTGCGCCTTTTCACGTAAAATTTACGGTGCACCACTTTTACCATTTACGCTGTTCACATAAAGTTTGTTGCTTTCAGTCTTTTCTCTTTATCACAGTAAAGCAGAACAAACCTGCACCCTTTGCTTTTCGCGGTGGTGCCGGCAACTCCTCAAGCTTAAGCTCTGTGAGGTCTTGCCTGGCCCTCACAACCGCAGGAATCTCGGGCACTCCGCCTTCATTACCTTTTGCAGGAAAAGCAACAAACTATCCAAAACAGCCTTTATTTAACCGCTGGGAGAGAAAAACAATGAAACGAAGTACAGCATTAGTAACTACAGGATTGCTTAGCGCAGCAGTACTCACTGCCTGTTCCGGCACAGAATCAGAGTCGGCAGGAGAGAATGTAAACGAACCGAATGACGGGATCCATGACGAAAAGGAGCCATCCGATGTTGCAGAAGATGAAGATGTGGAAGAAGTTCACGAAACAGAGAATGAACAGGATGAACCAATAGACGAAGAGCCCTCTGAAGAAAATACGGCAGATGAGATTGAAGAGCTGGAGGAAATTAAAGAAAACGAAGAGAATGAGGAAACCGCTGCAGTCGAAGAGCACGATCAGGACACTGCAAAGGAGATTGCAGAAGAAAGCGAAACCCTACAGGAAGCTCCCGCCTATACTCTGATTGATCAGGAGACCATAGATCAATTTGATTTTAATCTTGAGGAGAGAGAAGCGGAATTCGGCCTCACGGTGCTTGTCCCTTCTTTTCTCCCACATAACTTTAATGAGGATAACGCTATGCTGATCCTCGGATCAGGCCATCACTCCTCCTTTCTCAGCGTAAATGAGGCAACGGCAGAAGATTACCTGGAGGATTTCGACCTTGAAACAGAAAAGGAAAAGCATATGGAAAAAGAGCAGGAGAAATCAGCCCAAAAGCTCGACGTTGTTGACGTAGAGCTGGAAGACTACCCTCCCCTTGCCGAAACCTTTGATTATTACCTCGTCACGTCCGGATACATAGAAGGAAACGACCTCCCCGTGCCGAACCAGTTTCTAAACACTGATACGGCCTTTCATACGCTGGTAAGAGTGGAAAAAGACCGTCGGATCATCTTCACATTTAATTACGAACTGGAAAAAGAAACGGACGCTCTCATAGCCGAGTTCCTCCAGATAGCACAAAGCATCGAAATAAATGAGTAAAGCAAAGAACCCCGGAGGCAGAAGCCTTTGAGGTTCTTTTTTTCAGGCGTTTTCACGCCCTCTTCATACTTCCTGATGACGGGTCGCCACATGGGCATATTCAGCTTCAAGCTCGCGAAGTGTCAGGTGATACAGCTGATGGCCGCCTATTTTAAATACACCTTTGTTAAGTAGTTTTTCAATCAATTCCTGGCGGCGGCTTTCAAGGTATTCCTCTGCGTTCTTACTCACAATCCCTTCCTCCTTGTTTCAGGGAAAAAGAAACCCCTCTTCCAACGTAAGGTAAGAAGAGGGGTTTAATCCATGTTCCCCTTCTTATTTTCCGGTCTGCACTGAGCAGCCAGCAGGATTTAGCACGGTATTGAAGTTCAATCCGCTGCCGAGGCTTCCAAGGGCCAGTCCCTCCACCTCTCTTAATAAGAAGATTACGCGTTGTTAAACAGGTTTGACCTGTCGTCTCCTGCTTAAACAACAGCTTTATGAAATTTTTATCCATCATTAATTTCGAGTATACCGATTGACATTTCAATCGTCAAGGTTACCCGCCAATATAGGACATTTCAATCTTCGGGCCGGCCTGTCTTTCTTTTACAGATGCTTTGGTACGCTCATCTGAATAGCGGTCATGCCGGTGTTTCCACACATCTGACAGAAAGGAATAAAGGGCTTCATCATCACCCTCCGACCTGAGTTTTTCACGAAGATCTGTTCCTTTTTGGGCAAATAAACAAGTAAACAGCTTTCCGTCTGCACTTAATCTTGCTCTTGTACAGCTGGAGCAGAAGGAGTCCGACACAGAGGAGATTACACCGACTTCCCCGTCACCGTCCATGTAACGGAAGCGGTCTGCTACTTCTCCGTAGTAGTTCGCTTTAACAGGTTCTACCGGGTAAGATTCGCACAGCTTGCGGATGATTTCTTTTTTGGATACCACACTGCTGTAGTCCCAGCCGTTTGTATTACCTACATCCATAAATTCGATAAACCGCACAATCACTCCGGTCCCTTTAAAGAAGCGGGCCATGGGGATAATCTGTGATTCGTTTGCCTCTTTTTTTACAACCATATTCACTTTCACCGGAAGCCCCACCTCCTGTGCATGACGGATTCCTTTCAGCACCGGCGCCACCGGGACATTTCTCCCGTTCATCTGTTTAAAGATACGGTCTTCAATGGCATCAAGACTTACGTTAATCCGGTCAAGCCCTGCTTCTTTGAGCTTTTCTGCCTGCCTTGTTAAAAAAACACCGTTTGTTGTTAAGGCAATATCGTTGATTCCTTCGATTCTTTTAAGCTCTTTTACGAGGAAGTGGAGATCTTTCCTCAGGAGGGGTTCTCCTCCGGTAATACGGATTTTTTCAACACCCATCTTTGCAAACTGGGCTGCAAGTCTTGTAATCTCTTCAAAAGAAAGAAGCTCGTCTTTTTTCAAAAAGGGAAAGTCCGGTCCGAACACGTCTGCCGGCATGCAGTATGAACATCTGAAGTTGCACTGGTCGGTTACTGAAATTCTTAAATCCTTCAGAGGCCGAAACAAGGAGTCGTATACTTTTGATCGTTTTTGCATGAGGAACACTCCTTTCCCTTAATGATTAAGCTCTGTTAGTGTTGATTTCCGCTCCTTTTCGCTCCCTTCCGCGGGCGGTTCGGGAGACTCCTCGTGCTTCGCGCTGTGGGGTTTCCCGGGAACTCGCTCCTCCCGCAGGAGTGTCGCGCAATCGTTCAAATCAACACTTTTTTATAAAACAACAATGACCTTTAACACACTCACCCATGATATTTAAATTCGCACCAAGTCGCATGATAATTGGCATGTTGCCGGTTTCTGCAAGCTTATCTTTCTCCTCGTACTTTCAACGCATGTGCGTAGTTGATGCGTCACTCCTGCGAAAGCGCCAGTCCGGGGAAAGGAAGCGTATTTCGTTCAACAGCAACCTTCGCAGAAAGTCTCCCTGGTTTTATTTTCAGTCTTACTCTTACCCTTCGATTCGCTCAGGGTGTGAATAAACGTTGAACCGCCCGCCCCTGACAAACCCGACTGCCGTGATGCCGAGATCCTCTGCAAGGTCAATGGCAAGTGACGTCGGGGCTGATTTCGAAATGAGAATACCTGCTCCGATCTTTGACACTTTAAGGAGCACTTCCGAAGAAATCCGTCCGCTGAAGGCAATGACTTTGTCTTTTAAGGTTATCCGGTTGGCAAGACAGTGACCGTAGATCTTGTCCAGGGCGTTATGCCGGCCGATGTCTGAACGGGAAAGCAGAATATCCTCCGTCGTACATAAAGCGGTATTGTGAAGGCCTCCGGTTTTTTGAAAGTCTGACGAACCTTCCTGCATTTTTTTCATCAGGCTGATAACCTGCTCCGGAGTTATTGTTGTTTTTGTCGTAACGGTTTTTGCTGTTTGTACGTCGTTGTGAAAATAAAACTGGCGGCTCTTTCCGCAGCACGAGCCGATCACCCTTTTCGTCACAAAATCAGCGGAGGAGATCTTTTTATTTTTAAGGGTCACATAAGCATAGCCTTTGCCTGTGTCTACGGTGAGAGACTCAATGTCCTCAGGTAAACGGATGAGCCCTTCAGAAGCGAGAAAGCCAGTGACGAGTTCCTCCATATGGGAAGGGGTACAGACCATCGTGGCAAACTCCTCGTTGTTAACACGTACTGTAAGAGCTGTTTCTGTTGCTATCGTATCACGGAGGTTTACCAGTCTGCCATTTTTATATTTTACGATCGCCCGCTCGTGCATGATCTTGCCCATAATCGGTTACGCTCCTTTTCAGCTCAGTTCAGTTTCCAGCTCTTCTATGCGTCGTTCTACGTATTTCGTATCCTTTTTCGCATGAAATGTTTCAGCCTTTTCCACGACTACAGCCGTATTGTATTCCGGTATACCAGCGTATTGTTCATATACCCCTTTTGGAATCAGCACATTCCCCTCCGGCCAGTAAACCTGGATGTTGCCTTGTTTTGTATCATCTACTTTTGCACGCCCGTGATAAACACCGTATTTGTTGTAGGCCACGATCGCTTCCCCTTCTTTGATTCCCAGCTCTTCACAGTCCTTGGCATGAAGGAGAATATCATATCTGCCGGCATTGTTGTTGGGGTCTTTTTCACTGTAGATCATGGAATTAAACTGCTTTCCACGTCGGGTCGTCACATAGAAATGTCCTTCCGGCTTTCGAAGTTCGGGAAGAACGATCGGAAGCAGGTTTCCTCTTCCATCCTCCGTCGGACACACGCCTCCCTCCAAAAGCCATGCTCCGCCCCACTGAAACACATCCCCTTTTTTATAAAGGTGCTGAATTCCGTCGTACATCGGGTGGGCTTTTGCAATTTCGTTTCTGATCTCCTGGGCGTTTTTAAAATCAATAAGCTCACTTTTATATGGCTTGACCCGTTTGGCAAGGTCCACGTAAATTTCCCACTCAGAGCGGGCTTCTTCAATGCGGTGCCCTTTAATTTCAGGAGAAAAATAAACCATTCGCTCCGTTGATGTGGACGTTCCGCCGCCTGCCTGTTCATAGCGTGTGGCTGCAGGAAGAACGATGACTTCCTCTTTTGCATCGACGAGAGTTGAGGTGTTTAAAATGATGTCCTGGTGAATACGAATGTCAACGTTTTGGAGACACTTCTCCACAAAGGCAGGGTCGGGCATCGTCTCCAGGAAATTGCCCCCTGACGTATAAAAGACTTTGAGTTTTCGTTCGTGATCCTCAGGAAGAACAGCGTTTTCCAGAGTAACGCCTACGATATCCCCCTGCCAGTCCGGTATTTCAAACCGCCATAGCTTCTGGACGCGCTTCCGGTTTTTTTCGTCAAATTCTCCGCCGGGAAGGACAAATGGATCAGCCCCCATCTCACCGGACCCCTGTACCCCGGAGTGACCCCGTATCGGCATGACTCCGCAATGCTCCCGTCCGAGAAAGCCCCTGAGCATAGCCAGGTTCGCAACCTGGGAAATGTTGTCGGTACCAAAACGGTGCTGGGTAAGACCCATGGACCAGACAAAGACCCCGCTTTTTGATTTGGCTAAAAGCTGTGCAAACTCAAGCATGCGTTTTTTTGTAAGGCCTGAAGATTTCTCGAGGACATGCCAGTCCTGTTTTTCCACGTGGCCTTTAAGGTCGTTGAATCCGTTCGTGTGTTCATTAATAAACCTGCGGTCAATGGCTGAGCCGGGGTTTTTCTGCTCCATCTCAAACCAATGTTTCATTACGCCGTTCATAAAGGCGATATCCCCGCCGATATTAACCTGATACACGTCATCGGCAAGCTTTGTACCGAACAAAGCACTGTCCGGGATCGATGGAATCCAGTACTGATCCATTGACGGCTCCCGGTACGGGTTAATCATAATGATTTTTGTCCCTTTTCGTTTTGCCGCGTACATGTATTTTGTTGATACCGGCTGGTTATTGGATGCGACCGATCCCCAGAATACAAGAACGTCCGTCCCGATCCAGTCCTGGTAATTACAGCTCGATGCTCCGATCCCGAGGGAGCGTTTGAGGGCTGTTTTACTCGGGGAATGACAGATCCTGGAAGCATTGTCAATGTTATTCGTCCCTAGAAAACGAGCGACTTTTCCGGCTGCATAATAAGATTCATTCGTAATCCCCCGTGCAGTCAGAAAAAACGCCAGCTGTTTCGGGTTAATCGTTTTAATTTTCCCGGCTACACGGTCGAGAGCCTCATCCCAGCTGATTCTCGTAAACTTCTTTTCCCCCGGTTTTCTTGAAAGGGGATAAGGGATACGACCCAGCTGTCTCAATTCGGAGCTGTTCATTTTCTTTAACTCATCTATATCCTGAAATAAAATGTCGTCTTTGATCGCCGGCATTGTATTTAAGCGCAGAACGTTAAGCCTTGTCGTACAGATGTGAGGGCCGGACAGGGTCTGGTCATATAAACCAGCCACACCGAGAGCGCAGCCGTCACAAACCCCCTGGGTTAAAATCCGCGTCGCGTAAGGCAGGTTATCCTTGTTATCCCAGACAACCTTGGCCGTATCACGGATATGCTTTGGCTTTACTTTCCCAAGGCCAAAGGGAACCATGCTTACCCAATGCTTCGGATCCGGTGTCTTCGGCAGCTTCATCGGCCCCTGATGCTTCGTTTTCCCCATACCAATCACCCTTCTCTCTTATTCTCACGCACTTTGAAAACGCATACACCAAGTATAACACCGGGGTCTGTCCCCCGCACAATTTTGTGTAAAATTGTGGTATAAGGAGGGCCGTTGGTACCAACATTAACCAAAACCATGAAAAAGTGATTAATTCTTGTTTAGATACTCCATTTACAGGATATTGGTCTATATTCTGCAATAGGAGTGATTGTATTGAATAATGTATCAAACAGTTTTGAATCTGCACTGGCCTCGCTGGTTCAGGCGATCCCAAATGTCATTGTTGCACTGCTCTTATTATTACTCGCATACATAGTAGCGAGCCTGGTACGAGGTGTTATCGTTAAAGGATTCGGTAAACTCGGTGCCCCGCGCGGTTTGGTTAAATCACGCGTCGTAACATCCGAAGAACAGGGAAGAGACGTCTTAAGGTCCATCGGAAACGTATTCTTTTTCCTCATTTTCATTCTCTTCCTCCCAAGTATCCTGGATGCATTGAACATGCAGTCAGTGGCACAGCCAATTACAAATATGGTCGAGCAGTTCCTTGCTTTCCTTCCTAATATCTTTGCGGCTGTCGTGATCCTCGTTATCGGTTTCTATATTGCAAGGCTCGTACGAAACCTTGTTCACAACCTTTTATTGAGTTTAAATATTGATCACTGGTTTAACCGCCTCGGTCATACTCAAACCAGAACTGCCGCACCGGCTGATTCCGCTGCACCTGCAGCCCCTGGTGAAAAGCCGGCTGCACAGAACAAGATCACACTTGCTAAAATTCTCTCCAATATTGTGTTCGTTGTCATCATGATCCCAATCGTAACTGTGGCTCTTGAAACATTAAGCATTCAGACCATTTCAGAGCCCATTACATCAGTGCTGAACACTGTACTCACGATGATTCCAAATATTTTTGTGGCAATTATTCTTGTGATTGCAGGTTACTACCTTGCTAAGTTCATCTCAGATCTGCTTATCAGCCTCCTGCAGCGTACAGGAATTAACTCGGTTTATGATTTCATCGGTATTGAACGCGGAGACAGCAAACGCTTTGACCTTGCCAACATCATTGGACAAGTTGTTAAAGTACTGATTATTGTCTTCTTTACAGTTGAGGCCTTAAATGTCCTTCAGCTTTACGTACTCAATCAGATCGGTAATGCCATTATTCTTTACCTGCCTATGGTTGTCAGTGCTTTACTTATTCTGGGGCTTGCAATCGCTGGGGGAACACTGCTGCAAGGCGTGATCAGACGCTACACAAACAGTCCGTTCTCAGCTGCACTTGTAAAGTACATTGTCATCATCTTCGCAGTGTTTATGGCTCTTGATCAGCTCGGATTCGCTACAACCATCGTCAACATCGGCTTCCTGCTCATTCTTGGCGGTCTAAGCATCGCATTTGCCATCTCCTTTGGTATCGGCGGACGTGACTTTGCCAAACGTAACCTGGACCGTTTTGAAAGAAAAATTCAGCGTGATTCCAACGATCCAACAGACGGACCACCATCTATTTAAACGATCATAAAAAGCTGTGCCGGTTTTCTCCGGTACAGCTTTTTTTAATTCAGCCTTTGTTACATGAAGTCGGTATGCTCCCCCTTGAAAGTTCACCTTAAAGACACTTGATTCACCAAATTAAAAAGCCTTTTAATCACCGGTTCTGCTACACTAAAGAAAACGGATTCATATCCGTTAAGGAGGAACCTGGTTGAATCAAATTAAAGAGCAGTCGATGTTTTCTTATTCCGGAGGTTCACTGGAAGTGAACGGACGCCAAATGAACCTGAAACGACTTTCAGAAGAACCTGTTGTCGCTGTTTTTGAAAACGTCCTCGATGATGAGGAGTGCAACGCCATCATCGAATTGAGCCGCGGAGAACTGAAGCGGTCCAAAGTTGGCACCGATAAACAAGAACACGCTATGCGCACGAGCCGTGGCGCGTTTCTTGATGATCACCATTCACACGTTATTTCCGAGGTAGAGAACCGCCTTTGCGCCATAATGGGCATGCCCCTCTCCCACGCCGAGAACCTGCACATTCTGCATTACCGGCCTGGTGAGGAATATAAAGCTCATATGGACTCCTTTACCAAACCTGATGTCAACAACCGGATTGCCACAATGGTTGTGTACTTAAATAACGTGGAAGAAGGCGGGGAAACACTATTCCCGAAGCTTGGTATTTCCATTCCGCCAAAACGTGGAACTGCTTTGTACTTTGAATACTTCTACAACGACCCTAAAATCAATGCACTCACCCTCCACGCAGGTTCACCGGTCATTTCCGGCGAAAAGTGGGCATCCACTCTCTGGGTTCGCCGTCAGAAATTTCGCACATAACAGTATAAAAAAGAGTGCCGGTCATTACGTCCGGCACTCTTTTTTATCGGGGGCATAGCATCGGTTCATGTAAGTAAAGCTACCTTAGAGGCTTATTTTACGTTATAAATACGATATAAAGAACAGCTTCCAACTTTATATCTACCTCTTCCTGACGAACACCACTTTCAGGTAGTTGCCTTGAGGAAACTTCGGATCAACAGCAAAGTCATGGGGTAATGTGAATTCTTCCAGGATGGCGTACTTATGTCCGGTTTCTTTAAACGCTTGATCAATAAATCCTTTGAACCTGGCCATCGGTACCTTCCCAGCATTCGTTGATGCTACAATGACGCCATCTTTTTCAGTAATGGCAATGGATTGCTTTAACAAATCCTTGTAGTCCTTTTCCGCACTGAACGTTTTCTTTTTTGAACGGGCAAAGCTTGGAGGATCGAGAACAACCGTATCAAAAGACAGCCCTTTTTTTACTGCGTAATTGAAGTAATCAAACACGTCCTGGACGACGATCTTCTGCGCTTCGTAATCAATGCCGTTAATGGCAAACTGCTCCACCGTCTTTTCATAACTCCGATTGGCTAAATCCACGCTCGTCGTTTCTCTCGCTCCCCCCAAGGCTGCTGCCACGGAAAAAGCACCTGTGTAGGAAAATGTGTTAAGCACGGTTTTGCCTTCTGAATAGTGGTTACGAATCTTCCGCCGAACGTCTCTTTGATCCAAAAAGACCCCGACCATTGCCCCTTCGTTTAAATAAACAGCGAACTGTATGCCGTTCTCCTTTATAATCAAAGGAAATTCACCACGTTCCCCTGTAACAAAATCATCGTCATCAATATATTTTCCGCCTGTGTTGAACCGTTTCTTCTCATAAATACCCTTAAAGTCCACCGTTCTTTCAAGAGCTTCAATCACTTCATCTTTAAAGCAATAAATCCCCTCGCTGTACCAATTGAGAAGAAGAAAACCATCAAAATAATCAATTGTCAGACCCCCAAGCCCGTCACCTTCCCCATTCACAAGGCGGAAAGCAGTCGTATCCGGGTTGTTGAAAAAAGACTTTCGCTTACTCCAGGCTTTTGCAAACTTCCGCTCAAAAAATTCCTGGTCGATCTGTTCCTTCTGTTTCTGCGTCAGCATCCAGCCGTAGCCTTTATTCTGCCGCCCGTAATAACCGCGCCCCAGAAAGCCTCCTCTTTCATCTTCAAGGGATACAATTGTTCCCTCTTCCTTCAGACTGTCCAGGTTGGCGATCGCTTCCTTAAAAATAAGCGGCTGTCCTTGTTTGAATTTATGGGAAAACTTCTGTTTTATTTTCAATGTCATTTCTGTCATTTGTTCATCCTCATTTCTTTAACCATTATGCTTCTATTCTTTCACGAAAAGAGGATGAAAACAAATGCGGGAATGGGTTTTTCTTTAAGGCTCTGTTAAACTCAAATGTTGAATTACACTCACAGCACTCCTGGGTCTCCCCCTGCCTGCCGAAAGCTACAGGCAACACAAAAAAGCCCCCCAAAGGAGAGCCTTCTATACTACCGCTTCTTTTTGCAGAAATGCCATCGCATCCTCATAGCTTGTAAAGTGATGCTCATTACTGTGGCTCGATTCTTTCGCCGTCCGTTTAAGCTGCATTTTTGCAATGGCACCGTTTACCACTACAGCTGCCTTTCCAAGGCCAGCTCCAATCAGCCACTGCTGGTGCTTAACGATTTCCTGCTGCGTTTCAGGTGTCCACACTTTCAGCTCAGCCATGTCTACCACCATATCGAAGCGTGATCCCAGCTGATCGATACATTCAGCCAGCTTATTATTTGCCTCCCCTACTTCACGCGGTTTGACAAGACCTGCCCATTTTAGATAAATAATGTGATTTTTTGTATCAACAATCTTAACATCCCACATTCCCCTTACCTCCAGACCAACAATTTTCTTTAAATCTTTTGATTTAATACCCTTTATATGGATTTTAAAAACCCGTTTTTAAAAATATGTCGAAAATTGACCTATTCTCTTTATATCACTGCAAACTCTTTACAAACCCTTCGAAGTTCTGCATAAACGATCTGAAAGTCTGCATAAAGTCACTAAAATTCTCCATAAATCCCCGAAAGTTCACCATAAAAAAACTCCGCCACAAAAAAGAGAAGCCCTCCGTATGGAGAGCCTCTTCAGTCTATACCGTTGTTGTTTCCGCTGTCTGCTTTTTACTGTTGTACATCGTTTTAAAGAGCAGTGTCTGGAAAATAAGCAGCAGACCGCTTACGGACCAGTAAAGGGGGAGAGCTGCCGCTACGTTGAACGAAAAGACTCCCATAATGATCGGTGTAACATAGCCGAGCATCGCCATTTGTTTTTGCTGCTGATCATCCATGCCGGACATGGAAACTCTGAATTGAATCAAGTAGACCCCCCCTGCAATAAAAGGGAGAATCATATCTGTTTGTCCAAGATTGAACCATAGAAAGCTGTGCTGAGCAATTTCCGGTGTCCGCATGATCGCATAGTAAAAACCAATCATAATCGGGAATTGAATCAGCATCGGCAGACACCCCATGGATGTGATCGGGTTAAAATTATGCTCCTTGTAAAGAGCCATCATCTCCTGCTGAAGCTTCTTCTGGTTCTCCGGATTCTTCCGGTCCTTGTATTTTTCCTGTATCTCTTTCATAGCCGGCTGAATGTGCGCCATTTTTTCCCTTGTTGTGCGTTGACCTTTATACTGCTTCATCATGAGCGGCATAAGTGCCAGACGGATCAGGAAGGTCATGAACACAAGGGACAGCCCGTAATTTCCTGCAAACATTCCTGCAAAGAATTTAATTAAAAACGAAAACGGCCATACGACGTAGTGGTTAAAAACCCCTGTCGTTTCCGCGTTGATGGGCTCTGTGGAAGCTCCACAGCCCGCTAAAGTAACGAGTAATAAACCAAAAACAATCAAAAGCTGATACTTCCTAAGTGATGCAGATGTTTTCTCCATATTTATCCTCCTCGCTTTCATTCATCATTTCCAACGAGAAGGAAAAATAATCCGCATCATCTTCCGGTGCTTCTTTTCTTTTTACAATCCTGGTAATAAAGCTTTGGCGTTCTTCTTTACTCTCCACTGCTTCATCGTCGTCTAAACGCGCCCGTTGAAGCGAGCGGATCCTGCTGTTCGCCATATGGCGGTTCCGAACCATGCAGTCATGGGACAAATAGTTGACCCACTGGGCCCCGGCAAGCGCCACGAGTATACTGATCGAAATCAGAATCGGCACCAGATCATGATAATGCTCAAGAAACATCTGCATTCACCTCCTTTACACGCGCTGTTAAATATAGCTTCATCATCGTCTATTTTTGGGACAAAGTCAAAGGGAGGTTTTGGCACCCCTGTCACTTCTTTTCGACAAACACCTGAGTCCAGCCGGCTCCTTTACCGTCCCCGCCTCGATCCCTGACGTCCGCCTCGGCCTTCCCTTCCGTTTCTCTGCTTCGGCTTAGACCCTTTCCGGTTCCGGTCCTGCCAGGAATTTCTGCTTTTACTACGGTCACCACCCCGCGATGGACCGCTGCCGTGATTTTGATCCGCTGTGGCCTCAGATTGCACTTTTCGGATGCTGAAGCCAATTCCTTTTTCAATTAAATCAAGGTGCATTCTATCTTTTGGTGCCACGAGAGTCACAGCCAGTCCGTCATTTCCGGCGCGGCCTGTACGACCGATCCGGTGCACGTAGCTTTCCACGTCATGAGGAATGTCGTAATTATAAACATGGGTAACGCCTTCCACATCAAGCCCTCTCGCAGCTACATCAGTCGCAACAAGGAATTGAATCTTCATGTCACGAAAGCTTTTCATTACCTTTTCTCGCTTGGCCTGGGACAAATCACCATGAAGCTCGTCCGAATTGTAACCCCGCTCCTGAAGAGCCTCATTCAGTGCAGAAGCACGGCGCTTAGTCCGGCAGAACAAGATTGCAAGGAACGGCTGGTGTTCATCCAGCAGTCCCCGGAGTGCTGCCTGCTTTGCCCTGTCTGTTGTTTCAACCACGAGCTGGTCAATTTCCTCAACGGTAATTCGTGTTGCTGCAACTTTAAGAAACGTGGACTTTTTCATATAGCGTTTTGTAAGATCCCTGATTTCCTTTGGCATGGTTGCCGAAAAGAGCATCATCTGGCGCGTAACAGGCGTCTTGGCGATGATCTCTTCCACTTCATTTAAAAAGCCCATGTGAAGCATCTGATCCGCTTCATCAAGGACCAGCATGTCCACTTTATCAAGACGGATTGTTCCTCTTCGCAGATGGTCAAGAAGTCTTCCTGGTGTAGCAATAATTATATGGGTACCTTTATTTAATTTATGAAGCTGTTTCTCGATATCCTGTCCCCCGTAAACAGCCAGTATCTTTACCTCGGGCTCGCTTTCTGTAAGCTTGGACACTTCTTTTGTTATCTGTAGAGCCAATTCTCTCGTCGGAGCAAGGATCAGCCCCTGGGTATGGCTGGCTCCCGTATCGATTTTTTCAAGCATTGGCAGAACAAATGCCAGTGTTTTCCCCGTACCTGTCTGAGACTGGGCCACCACGTTTTCTCCTGATCGAAGCACGGGAATTGCCTGCTCCTGTATCGGTGTTGGTTCTATAATTCCAAGGGTTTCTAAAACCTTGTTGGTTTCTTCTTTTATTCCTAAATGTAAAAAGCCTTTCAATCTGTTTTCCTCCTAAGTTCTACTCGCATTTACTCATTATCCATCAGTGTATTATAACAGAAACCAACGTATCGGGTTTGATTGATTCATGATAAAATAAAGCACACTACGTTTTAAAGGAGTCTTCACTTATATGAACGGACAAAACCGCAAAGACATTAGGCCGGGGGCAAGTGTGAAAATTGTACTGAAGAAAGATCAGCGTACCGGCACACTCACTTCCGGGATCGTTAAAGATATTCTTACAAAGTCACCAAGCCACCCACACGGAATTAAGGTCCGCCTTCAGGACGGCCAGGTCGGAAGGGTAAAAGAGATTGTAAAAGACGAAGAGGCCTGACAGCCTGTTCGTTTTTTTATGACAAGTGTTATTTAAAGGATCTGTAAACCCGCTCATTCCGCACAATTCAGCACGTATAATTCAAAATGACCTTTAAATAGAGAATGAATGAATAGACACCTGCCCTTTAGCTGCTGATAAAGCCCTTTATGACCTTCACTTCTTTTCTCGGCTTCGACACAAACGGATTATCCTTTATCCAGAACCGCCACGGGTAGTCCCTTGCTTCCCCGCTGTTATCAATGCCCACTCTCGGACCTGTGGAGATATCAAACGTATCTCCATCGCCCTCTGAAATGAATAACGGATGGCCGTAAAACTGCCGACCATAGTCCTCCGGCGTTATTCCCAGGGCTTTTGTAAGCTTTCCGGGGCCGCTTGTAAGGTCATACAGCCGTTTGTTTTCCCCTCTGCGCCTATACATAAGACCGAGACCCTCTACAGGCTCAACCGCCCGTATGAGAACCGCTTCCGGCTCACCCTCGCCTCCGCTTACTACATTTACAAGGCAGTGAGTGTGCATCACATATGTATACACTGTACCCGGCCCGTGAAACATGGCTTCTGTCCGCTTCGTTCTCTTTCCTCCAAAGCTGTGAGCCGCCCTGTCATCAGGTCCTAAATAAGCTTCTGTTTCTACAATTCTGCCGGCACTGACTCCCTCCTCCGTGTTTTTCACAAGGATCTTTCCCAGTAATTCTTTTGCCAGATCAATCGTTGGTTTATGAAAAAATTTCTCGTCTATTGGTTTAAACAAAGCTCTGCCTCCCCACAAAAGCATCATATACTGCATAATTTACCCATAATAACGAACAGTAATGTTAGCTTTTTAGAAAGAGGTGAGCTACATGGAAACGGTAAGCGAAATTTTCCTGGTTCTCGGCAGAATCATCACGATCCTTCCTCTTCTCCTTCTCATCACACTGTTCATGGGACGAAGAGCAATAGGTGAACTTCCGGTATTTGATTTCCTGATCATTATAACCCTTGGCGCTGTAGTAGGAGCTGATATTGCCGACCCGAATATTAAACATCTTCCTACAGCAATCGCAATTGTTGCTATCGGCATTTTGCAACGGCTTGTTTCATCATGGAAAATAAAGAACCGCAAGATCGGGCGCTTTGCCACCTTTGAGCCTTTAATCGTTGTAAAAGACGGCAAGTTTATCCCGAAAAACCTAAAAAAAATCCGTTTTTCCATCGATAACATTCTTCAAATGCTCAGGGAAAAAGGGGTATTTGACCTTAGTGAAGTTGATACAGCTATTGTAGAAGCAAACGGGGCTGTCAGCGTGTTTAAAAAACCGGCCAAGCATCCTGTCACAAATGAGGATATGAATATATCAAAGTTGCATTCAAGCATATCGTATCCGTTAATTATTGAGGGGATTGTGTACCCTTCCGTGCTGGATAATCTGGAAATTCCCCGTAACTGGCTATCAAAAGAGTTGGAAAAACACGGAATTATCGGTACTGAAAACATCTTTTTCGCTTCTGTAAACGATCAGGCTGAACTCCATATTTCCTTAAAGAATGAAAGTACTGGAAGCTCTCCAACGATTCACCATTAAGGGGCAGAGTTTACATCATTTTTTATAAACGGCTCAATCCGGCTTGCTGCAAGCGTGTAAGCGCTTAGATAAAATCAGTTTAATAAAAATGTTCTGAATAATTTTTTTTTAGTGTTGACCTTCCTTTCGAACGGGCGTATTATTAGCTTTGTTATTTCAAAAGACGCAATAAACAGACTTTTCCTGACATTTTTCCAAGCAGCAGGAACGGTCTTTTTACAACCTTGCTTTTTATTAAAGTAAAGCGTCTCACCATGAAAGAAAGGAGTGGTTTACATGAGCAGTCAGTGGATATTTCTCAGTGGCAGATTTGTAAAGAAGGAAGAAGCAACAGTATCAGTTTATGATCATGGATTTTTATATGGCGACGGGGTGTTCGAAGGAATTCGCGTTTACAGCGGAAACATCTTCAAACTTGAAGAACACTTGAATCGTTTATACGATTCAGCCCAGTCGATCATGTTGAACGTACCTTATTCAATGGAGGAGATGGCAGCGATTATTGTCGGCACCGTTCAAAAGAACGAGCTGGACAGCGCCTATATCCGCGTTGTTGTATCCAGAGGTCCCGGTAACCTCGGTCTCGACCCTTCACACTGCTCAAAACCACAAGTGGTTGTGATCGCTGAAGAACTTAATATGTTTCCAAAGGAATTATATGATAAAGGGCTTCGCGTCGGTTCAGTAGCCAGCAGGCGAAACCGTCCCGATGTACTGAGCCCGCAGGTAAAATCTTTAAACTATTTAAATAACATCCTCGTAAAAATGGAAGCCAATCAGGCAGGTGTGGATGAGGCACTGATGCTTAATGATCAGGGGTACGTAACAGAAGGCTCTGCCGATAATATCTTCATCGTAAAAAAAGGCACGATTTATACACCTCCTGTTTATCTGGGCGCATTGGAAGGCATCACCCGGAACGCCATCATTGATCTGGCAAAAGAGCATGGATATACGTTAGAGGAAAAGCCGTTCACCCGCCACGATGTATATGTGGCTGATGAAGTGTTCCTTACCGGCACAGCCGTCGAAGTCATTGCAGTCGTTGATGTGGACAGCCGTAAAATTGCCGATGGAAAGCCTGGAAAAGTAACAAAACATTTGCTTTCTAAATTCAGAGAGCTTGTGACGACCGACGGGGTCTCCTGCTATCCAGATGTCAAATTGGAAAAAGCTTACGCCGGGTAGCGCGGGCATCAAGGAGGGTCAGACACCATGATGACATTCATCGTTTCAATTTTACTGCTTGTTTTTGGTTATATGGTTTACTCAAAAGTGGTCGAGCGAATCTTCGGAATCAACGACCGGAACGAAACACCGGCATATAAAAGCCGTGACGGCATGGATTACGTCCCTATGAGCTGGTGGAAAGGCAGTTTGATTCAGCTGCTTAATATCGCAGGGCTTGGGCCTATTTTCGGGGCGATTCTCGGTGCCCTTTATGGGCCGGTAGCCTTTATCTGGATTGTAGTCGGCTGTCTGTTTGCAGGTGCGGTTCATGACTACTTTTCCGGAATGCTGTCACTTCGCCACAATGGCGAGCAGTATCCCACAATCGTAGGGCGGTATCTTGGAAAATACGTAAGAGTCTTTATTTATATTATTTCAATTATACTGATGATTTTAGTAGCAGCAGCTTTCACCGCTGGTCCGGCACAGTTGATCGCGGAGCTGACACCACTAAGTTTCCTTGCTGCTTTAGGGTTTATCTTTGCTTATTTCCTGATTGCAGCAGTCCTTCCGGTCAACAAAATTATCGGTAAGATTTATCCTGTTTTCGGCGCAATCCTTATCTTCATGGCAGTGGCTATTGCCGGTGCGCTGCTGTTTACAAATCAGCCGATACCAAATCTGACAATGACGAACCTGCATCCTGAATCGCTGCCGTTATGGCCGCTCTTAATGGTGACGATTTCCTGCGGTGCGATTTCCGGTTTTCACAGTACTCAAAGCCCGATTATTGCCCGGACAATAAAAAAGGAATCGGATGGACGTAAAGTATTTTACGGTGCCATGGTAGCCGAAGGAATTATCGCCCTCATCTGGGCAGCTGCAGGTATGACATTCTTCGGAAGCACAGTCGGACTGGAAAGTGCATTGGCAGCCGGAGGACCAGCAGGTGTAGTCAACGAGATCTCTACTTCCTTACTTGGAACGATCGGCGGTATCCTTGCTATTCTCGGTGTTATCATTCTTCCAATTACGACTGGTGATACAGCCCTTCGTTCATCACGAATGATGCTGACTGAGTTTTTAGGCAAGTCATTTAAAGGTATTTCCGGCAAAAAGAAAGTCGTATTTGCGACGATTCCGGTTACTGTCCCGGCTATTTATCTTGCTACAATCGACTACACATTCCTGTGGCGCTATGTAGGGTGGACAAACCAGGTTGTTGCTACGGTTATGCTCTGGACAGCAACGATGTATCTTCTTAAACATTTCAAGTTTCATTGGATCTGCGGCATACCCGCTATGTTTATGACGAGTGTCGTTTGTACGTACATTTTTTACGCACCGGAAGGTTTCGGTATGGCTTACCAGCCTTCTCTCGCAATTGGCCTGACACTCACAAGCTTTGTTCTTGCCTGGTACATCAGACAGATTTACGTTCATAGAAAAGAAAAACAGGAAGACAGCGCATCAAGCTTAGCTTCATAATTCTTTCAGAATAGGTTGACCTAAAAGGATTTTTAACTTTTTAGGTCAGCCTTTTTTACGGATAGGTTTCTGTTTTTTTGCTGCGGGTGCCTGTCACTCCCCGAACTTTGTCGTATTCATAGGTCTTTTTTCTATTTAAAATTTCAGCCGGCGGCCAAGTAATTTTCATCATAGTAAAAAACCGCCCGGTCAAAAACCAGGGCGGTTTCATACATTACGCTGTTACCTTGCTTCAGGCGCAGTTTGATCTTCGTTCAGGAGATAGGCACCTGATACAGTTGCTCTTCTGTTTTCCGACTTCCCTTTTCCAGGATGTTCTTTCCGGGCAAAGTCATAGATCGCTGCACCAATCAGCTGGCCGCCTTCCTGTAAGCGGCTCTCACTGATTTTATCAATCGTATCAAACGGGGTATGATACCACGGCTCGAGAGCAGCGGTTCCAGGCTCTCTTCTTATAAAGTTCGCAGCATCTATTCCAGCTTCATAGAAAGCGACATGATCGGAAGCCCCTCGTTCAAATAAAATAAGAGAATCATTCCCCAGCCTTTCTGCTGCGCCACTGGCAGACTGCCAAACCTGGTTCGGCGCTCCATCTACAACATTTACATACAGACTCGTTGCCGGCTCCCAGTTCGTGCCCACCATATCCAAGTTGAAGTTTGCCGCACTACGGGCAATCTCACCTTCACTCAGCTGGCTGACATAATAACGTGATCCTACAAGCCCGATTTCCTCTGCCCCCACAAAAACAAAGCGGATTTCTTTTTCTGTCGGATAAGGGGCCATAATTCTGGCCAGCTCAAGCACTACCCCTGTTCCCGATGCATTGTCGCTGGCACCAGGGGAGTAAGGAACACTGTCGTAATGGGCAGTTGCATACACAATTTCAGCATCGTCTGACTTTTTACCTTTAGGTTCTTTAACAGCAATGACATTTTGTGATACCTGATCGGTCACCTCGCTGATCGTAATGACAGCGGTCATGTTTTCCTCAAGAAGGCGTTCTCCATCGGCTTTCGTAATACCTACCACCGGAACATCGGCTTGGTTAGCTCCCAGGCTTGGTGTAGGCGGCACAAGGGCTTCTGCGTTATCAAAAATGATTACCCCGGCAGCCCCAGCCTCCTGGGCACGGTTAACTTTATCCCAAAAAGGAATCTCTCCTCGTTGAATCAGCGCAATGTTTCCATCCACCTCTGCAGGAAAGTCACCTTCAAGACCTAAACCGGAGTAAACGATCTCCCCTAAGACCCCTTCTTCACCTGTTGAAGCAGAGCCTGGTGAAATCCGGATTGCAAACTCGTCCTCCCCGCTGATCAGCGTTCCTGAGAGACGGTTGGCAATATCAAACTCCTGGGTTGAAACGTCATACCCATACTCTTCTAACTGATCCTGGATGTAGGCAGCGGTTTCTTTTTCCTCCTCTGTTCCTGCCACCCTTGGACCGATCTCTTCAGTAAGATAATAAATATGATCCATGACAAGATCTGTATCAAACCTCTGGGTAATTCTTTTGTCAAAGGCCGATCCTGATTCACCCGGCGCCTCCGCATAGACAGTCTGCCCTGAACCCAGTGAACTTCCGCTTAACCCCATCGGCACAGTTAACACCATTAATGAAGCTAAAAAAGCAACAAGACCTTTCTTCATAATACACCCTCCTGTTCAACATTTAGAAATCCGAAATAGTAATCTACTATTCTAGTTTCGGTGAACAGGATAAACTTGCCAATAGACCAAATTTCCTTAAATTTTGAAAATTCAAACACAGTAACAGTCTATCTGCCCATGACCGCGGTAGGGGGATGACATTGTGGCTAGCTCCTATTAATGAATCTACGCACAATCTATTGTTATTACGGATAGCTTTCGTTTTTTTACACTTATTCACTTATATTCTACGTTTAGACCGAAATACTCTATCTCCACAAAAAAGAGCCATGGACGCATATTATGCTCCATGGCTCGTTGGTGCCTGTCTCTCCCCGAATTTTGTCGTATTCATAGGTCTTTTTCTATCCTGGTGTGGAAAAGTCCTATGGTTTCGACAGGATCCGGGTGGTGACAGGCACCCGCTTAACGATTCATCCGGTCCAGAAATCCTCCGAGCAAATCATCTGCATCTTCCTCTTCAGGCTCTTTCTCCGTTTCTGATGAAGAAGCCTGCTCTGCCTGTGCTTGCCCCCAGTCAAAGTTGTCCAGCTGGTCATCAAATTCGGATTTATTCATACGGTTTGAGTGCTCTTCAGATTGATTTGAACTTTCTTCTGCAGGCATTTGACTGTATGAATGCTCAAAACGCTGTGACGGTCCTTCCTGAAGGTAGAGAGCCTCGTCTATATCCAGCGAACTGCTGTTAAGAGAAGCCAGCACTGACGAAGCTCTTATCGGATCTGCAAGCAGCTGATAGACGATATTACCGAGAAGGGCTTCGGAATGGGCATGTCTAATCCAGTTCCGCTGTTCTTTGCTCAACCCTTTAGGCAAGGGGATCGTAATCGTTTCCCGTTCTTTCTGAAGCGACTGGCTAACCCCTTCAAGCGCGAACTGCGCAATCTTGCTTGAAAAATTTCTTTTCTCTGTTTCTTTCAAATCTTGTAACTGTTTTATAAGATGGTCAGGTGTATCGGAAGGCAGCCGAAAAGTAATCGCCTGCCCTCTTTCTATTCCGCTTGTCCCCTTTTTAGCCATGGAATCACCCGGTTAGTTTTTTACTGCTTTTTTCTCTTCTTTGCCCTTTTTCTCTTCCGCTTTTTGCTGCTTACGAACAGAGTCTGAGATGAGTTTATAGTAAGCATTGGCCATCATCCAGATGCTTTCCTTTTCATCTTCAAAGAAGTCGATGTTGTAACCATCAAGATTGTTGTTAAGTGTTTTCAGGTAATCCTTCAGTACCATTGCGCCTCCGCCGACAAAATAGCAGATCTCTGTCTGAGAGTTTTTCGCCCATACGTTACGAAGATGGCGGTACTGCTTTTTAGCCAGTTCAACAAGAATGCGGTCTGTAATATCGTGAACGCTTGTGCGGCTTCCTTTTACCATAATGTGATTACGGTCGTTTTTCTTCGTCAGAATATCCACCACATCACGGCGGCTGTCCAATTCTACCCCGTGCTTTGAGCGGATCTCTTCGCGAATTTGTTCAAGAGATTCGGATACACCGATGTTAAATCCTTGTGCTTTGTCGTCGTCAACGTTGCGATTACGAATCACAGCAATATCTGTGGATAGCCCGCCAATGTCCTGAATAAGAATCTGCTTGTCTATCAAGTCACGATTGATAATGTTTAAGTCTTTGTCCATTACAAGATTAATGTAAGCAGCAAACCCTTCAGGATAAACTTTTACTTCATCAAACTTGATGTTTACTTTAATCCCTTGATATTTAGGCGTTACTAAAAACTCCACCTGGTGAACAGAACTTAAAAGCTGCGAACGGTAGCCTACGTCTTTTCCTTCTTTTACTTCACGTAAAGGCAGCCCTGTCCCAAGCGTGTAGTTTGCTTCAACTACATTGTTATTCTTTTTGAAACGATCTTTATTTTGATCATTTACAGCATCAAGAGCTAATGATGCAAAAAGCATGACGAGTGTCTGGTCTTCCTCAGATTTACTGCTTCCCGGGTCAAGTTCAGTAGCATTGTCTGCTTTTGTTGCAAGATTTCCAACACGGTAAATAACGTTATTTTCTGCCAGCGCAGGTGAGTGAACACGAATATGGATGCCGTCCAATGGATCTTTTTCATCCAGTTCTTCGATGCCAATAACAGGACGATCTTCAACATCTCTTGCAATGACGTTTGGTATGTAGTATTCAGCATCCGCCTTCCCAAATAATGCTTTAACGGAGTCGTTCCCCACATCAACTGCAGCAATTCTTGATTTACTCAATTTCATCATCCCTTCATAAAAATAAATAGAGTTATAAGGTAAAAAATAGTAACTTGTACCATTTATATTAAAGAGTATAGCAGGTTACTTGAAACGTCAATGATCCTTTAGTTGTATTCATTTTTGTACACTTGTACACAAAAGTGTATACAAGTGTACAAACCCGTACACACCTTAAAATGACAACATGTACACAATTTCGTATACTTGTAAACATGTTTGTATACACGATGTGTACTTTTTGTTTACTTGTATACAAAATTGTATACATTACTTCTGTGGGGAGTAAGCCTCCTCTCGAACTTACGTTAATTGGAAATAAAGTCTTCTGTTTGTCACCGTATTTGGTTTAGGCAAGAACTATCTTCAATTATGACTGGCATTCCGGACAAAAATAAAACCGTCTTGAACTGGCAATAATCTTACTGATTTCAGTACCGCATATACGACAAGACTGATCTTCACGGTAAAAACCCCATGACGATAATTCCCTATGGTCAGGCCTTTATGCTTCAGCTTTTTAACGAGATCCAAATATGTCGTAATCCCACCTGTATCGTAGGAATGTGTCATTAAATCGATGACTGCATATGATGCAGTCCTTAACTGCAAGTCTGTGCAGTTCTTAGGCCGAAAAGAGGGAGGAATCTTTCCAGCAAAAAGGATCTCACTGCGCAAATAATTACCGATCCCTACGATAAAACGCTGGTCCAAAAGAAGCCCTGTCCACCGTCGCACTACGAAGTGTTTTGACAGAAATCAATTATAAAGAACTACGGTTGCAACTTTTTCGCTTAATATATCAGGACCTGCCCTGCTTACAAAAGGATGAGCGGGAACCTCTTCATCTCGTAAAACGTCAATATCGGAGGCACTGTAAAGCAATGCCGAATTCTTTTCATTGTGAATAGCGAGTCGAAGCTGGCGATTTGTTCTTGGGTATTGATAAGCGTTGCCTTGCCCTTAGTATCTACCGGTCTCACCCGTGCACCTCTAAGAACAATTTTCATAGACTTGAAGAGCCTAGAAAAAGAAGGAAATACCCGACACCGGAGAGGGAGTAAGAGCCACACGAGCGGGAGCAATTCTGATTTCCGGACCTTCAGGCATTTGTATACCTCCCTGCGTCTACTCTCTTTGTTCTTGTTATTCTTACCTATTTTTTAAAAAAAGTAATAATAAAACAGATAGGAAAGGCTATCGAATTAAGATAAAGGTATGCAATTCTCTGCCTGCCCTCCTTTTAGGTTTTATATAGAGTCGCGAGAGGTAGAGCGGAAAATAGAACCCTATTAGGAGGTGTCTGTTTATGCTTCACTATTTTTCAGATACTTACGAGCATTCCAGAATGAGATTCAGAGAGAGTCTGTCGAACATAAAGGAATTCTGGCCACAGGCCGGACTCCACTCCTACCCCATCGGTAATAAGGAAGACAATACGATAGATGTTATTAAATCTGAAGCCATAAAACGAAATGAAAACGTTGTATTCATTACTACAGGAGAACACGGCATTGAAGGATATACAGGGGCAGCTGCTCTTCAAATGTTTTTCGAAGAGTATCTGCACAAACTGGATCCTGAAACGACAGGTATTTATTTTGTTCACGGCATAAACCCTTGGGGGATGAGACATTGGCGGAGAGTTACCGAAAACAACATTGATTTGAACCGCAACTATATTCAAGACTGGCTAAACCATCCTGCAACATTTAACGAAGACTATAAAAAGAACGCGGACTTGTATAATCCTGCAGGAGAAATTGACGATTTGACAAAACAAAATACGAAAATTCACTCAAAATTGCTTAAAAACCTGATAAAAGAAGGCTATAAAGGCGTGAAAAGTGCAAAATCCAAGGGACAGTACCAGTTTGAAAAGGGGGTCTACTACGGTGGAGCCGGTTATGAGGATTCCACAAGTGTCATGATGAACATTCAGGATGAGGTCCTAAGACACTTCGAGCACATTGTCCACATAGACCTTCATACAGGACTTGGACCCACCCAGGAGCTGACTTACGTCATTTCAGCCTATGACGATCGCAGCGAACATGAAGTAAGTGATTATTATGGCATAAAGAATGTTCAAAAGAACGGCAAGGAAGACGGTGTAGGAGAATCAAACAACTTCTTTTACAGGAGAGCGATGGAATATTACCCGGAGCGTTCCCTAATAACCGGCCTGTTTGAAATTGGAACAATGGGTGAAGGAATGGACGACCAGCTGAATGTAATGAAAGCAGTCATAAATGAAAACCAGCTCTATTGGTATGGAGCGGAAAAAGAAAAAGACGCACAGAGGATTTTTGATTCGTTCAGAGACTTATACTACCCTAAAGAAAAAGAATGGAAGGAATCTGCGATCATCAGACTTAGAGAAGGATTTGAGAACCTCCTCTCAAAAGAAAACCTCCTGAAAGGAACATCGACTCGATCCTCCTCACTTTAGTTATTCACATGTGAATAACCACATTGCACAGCAACAGGCTGTCCCAAAAGGCCAACAACCTCAGGGACAGCCTGCTGTATGTTTATACAGACATACTCCTTCTATCGGGAACATAACCAACTGCTCTTCGCTTAGGGTAAATATATTTCGTTAGACTCCAATTCTGTTTTCTTCAAGAACCCCTCTTTTCCTACAGACCATGATGACTACTCCCCAATAAACCTTAAAATCCCAGACTTACAGGTACATTTACACCATTTGACCTCTTTCATTGGTTAACAGCTTTTATTCCAAAATATGCATATTTGTGTACTTACAGTAGATGCTACAAGTAATAACACTAAATGGGGTCTAACCATGCATGGAAAAAATGAACGAATAAATGTTTTTCATACCCTGGCTCTTTTCATCACTTCAATAGGGCTTCTAAACCACGTCATTATTCTTCCGCCATTAGTAGAAACCGCAGGAAGAGACGGTTGGATATCAATAACCCTTGCAAACGCTATTGCACTCCTGTGGGTTTATATTATTGTCTTTATAAATAAAAAGAGCAATCAAAAGAATATATACAAATGGTTAATTGATCATGCCGGCAGTGTCACAGCAAATATCGTGGTATTCGTCCTTATCCTCTTTTTACTTTCCCTCGCAGTTGTCACTCTGAATGACCTGGTCACCTGGACAAAAGTTTCGTATTTACCGGAGACACCGAAGCTCATCCTTGTAATCACTTACATCCTATTGTGCTTCTGCACAGCTGTTACCAACATCCGGACATTGGCGATTTTAAACATTCTCCTGTTGCCAATCATCATTATATTTGGCATTTTTGTCGCATCTGTTAATATACCGGTGAAAGATTACTCCTTATTAACCCCTGTATTGGAACATGGCTTCCAGCCAGTCATTCGGGGAATGATTTATCCAGGAGCAGGACTGGCAGAGCTTTTTCTCCTCCTTCTAATCCAGCACCGTGTAAAATTCCGTTATAAATATTGGCAAGTGGCATTGATCGTCATTTTATTAGGCGGTCTCTCCTTTGGCCCCCTCACCGGGGGTATCGCTGCATTCGGTGTAGAGCAGATGAAGCAGCTTCGTTTCCCTGCCTATCAGCAATGGGGCCTTGTAACGATGGGCCGCTATATTGAACACGTGGATTTTCTCTCTATTTACCAATGGCTTTCAGGGGCGTTTATTAGGATTTCGCTGATGTTGTTTATTGTGGTGGACCTGCTCGACATAAAACCTGGTAAGAACCGGGTAATCGGGCTTGCTTTTCTCTCTGTGATTATTGTTTGTTCCCTCTATTTACCTTTTTCAGATATGCAGTTTATAAAGTTTATGCAGACATACTTCCTTCCTTTCTCGCTGGCTTTTTTGTTTTGCAGTTCCCTGCTCCTGCTCATGATTACCCTGATTAAAACGAAAGGAGGTGCCAAGAAATGATTTTTTTCAAAAAAAGAAAAAAAACGCAACCTGAGAACAAAACAAATCCGACCCTTCCTCATGAAAATGATCATGCTGTGTCGGAGGAAAAACTCAGAAAAGCATTTAAGCATTGCAGCGATGTTGTAGTGGAAGATTATCAATTTAATGAACAGCCTTCTTCCCAGGTCCTGTTAATCTATACAAAAGGACTTACAAATCTCGAATTACTGAACAAAACCGTTATTCCTACCATTGAAACCCACCTATTAAATGAAAAAAGCCTGGAGACATACAGGAAAAACTCAACGTTTAAAAGGATAACCGGCATGAATCAGGTTATAGACAGTGCGTTTAACGGTGATCTAATCCTTTTTGAGAAAAACAGCGGAGAAGTCTACACGATCGAAATCTCACAACGCCCCCAACGCCGTCCAGAGCAGCCCAACAATGAAATATCTGTAGTGGGGCCAAGAGACGGCTTTATTGAGGAACTTGACATAAACCTTGCACTCGTTCGCAAAAGGCTTAAAACAACTTCCTTGTCATGTGAAATGTTTGTTATTGGAGAAAGAAGTCAAACAAAAGTCGCCCTCCTGTACATGAAGGATATAGCGAGACCTCAAATGATCGAACACATTCGTAAGTCTCTTGAAGAAATCGAAACTGACGCTATTTTAAACTCTCAACAGCTTGAAGAATTGCTTACTGAATCCTCTTTCAGACTGTTTCCTATGTATCAGAATTCCGGAAGACCTGACTACGTGTGTGACGCATTGCTGAGGGGAAGATTCGTGATGTTTATTAACGGTATTCCCCAGGCTGTTGTGGCACCTGTGACCATCACCTTATTCTTAAAAACAGCTGAAGATGCAGAGTACAGCTGGCATTACAACAGTCTCGAGAGGGTGCTGAGAATTGCAGGTCTGTCGGTGGCCACTTTTCTTCCTGGATTTTGGGTTGCCTTATCGGCCTTTCATCAGGACCAGGTTCCGTTTATTTTATTGGCAAGTGTCGCTGAAACGCGGCAGGGAGTCCCTTTACCGACAGCTTTGGAAGCCTTCGTTCTTGTTAGCCTCTTTGAATTATTCCGCGAAGCCGGACTGCGCCTTCCCCTGGCTATTGGGCAAATACTCGCCGTTGTAGGTGGGTTAATTATAGGGGATGCTGCGATTAATGCAGGCCTGACCAACCCTGCCATGGTTGTTATCGTAGCCACTTCTGCAGTAGCTACCTTTACTCTCGTCAGCCAGGCATTGCAGGGAACAATAACCATTTTGCGTTTCTTTGTTCTGCTAAGTTCCGCTGCGCTGGGCCTGTTCGGCTTTTTTATCAGTGCCTTTTTTATCCTGCTGTATGTGAGTAATCTGCGCTCCTATTCAATTCCGTATATGGCACCACTTGGACCTTTCAGGGCGAGAGAATGGCTATCAAGTATTTTAAGAATTCCCAGGAAAATACAGACGAGAAGACCTGCTATTCTCCATACGGATGATGATGAAAGGCAGGGAAAATCACAATGAAGCTGAGAATCATCACAAACGTTCTTCTCCTCTGCCTCTCTTGTCTCACACTGGGGGGATGCTGGGATTCAAAAGAACTGGAAGGACAGTACTACATCCACTCCATTGGTGTAGATTATGTAGATGAAAAATATGTTGTCTATGGACAGATTATTAACTTTGCCGGAGGGGGGGAAGATGGGGACAGTGGAGGAACTATTGGTAACCAGCATGAAAATGTGAGTATTGCCAAAGGAACAGGGGAGTCGGTGGTGGCAGCAATTCATAATTTATACGTGTCAACACAACGGAGAATTTATTGGGGGCACCTTTCTTCCGTTGTCTTTCATGAACGGGTAATGGGGGAAGCCTTTAAAAATGTACTCGATGACTTTTCCAGGTACTATGAAATTAGGCCCACCCTATGGATGTTTATTACTTCAGACCCTGTAAACGAAATTTTAGGAACCTTCCCTGTTATGCAGACAAGCATTCTCTACTCTTTTTTAGGCGAACCTGGCGAAAGTTATGAGCAAAGTTCACGGGTCCAACCTATTCGTAAAAGTCGTTTTGAAGCTGAACTGTACGAACCGGGAAGAACTGTCAGCCTCCCGTCTGTCAACATCGTCCGAAAAAAATGGTACGACCCGCTGGATTACGGAAATAACCTCAGCTTAAACAAGGCAGGCTTTCTAACAAAAGATTCCTACAAAGGCAGTCTTGCAGGAGCAGACATTAACGGGTTGGTTTATATTGATGATGAAGCCGGAAGAAATGCGACTATTCTTCGTAAGAATGACAGGCCTGTTGTCACAGAGATTGTTACTGATCCTAAACTAAAAGTAGTGCCTGAGATTACCGGTGATTCTGTTGCTTTTTCCATTGAATTGGCTGTGACAGCAACGGTTATCGAGATTACGGAAGAGGTAGACGAACAGTTCCTGATTGAAAACACCGAAAAAGTGGTGGAAGGCCATATCAGACGTACGTTTGAAAAAGGTGTCGAAATAGGTGCCGATATCTACAACCTATCACACAGCCTGTATAGAAAAGACCCTGAAAAATGGAGAGAATTCACAAACGAGGCAGGAGAACTCGAACTTACTAAGGATTTGCTGACAGAAATTAACGTTGAAGCCACGATCATTCATTCAGGTGCGGAAAAGCTTCACCTGAATAAGAAATGAAAGAAGCCTGTCTCCTAAAGAAATCATTTAGGACACAGGCTTTTATTAACAATTATTTTTTAAACTTAAATGAGCTTTTCAGAGAAACAATCCGGTTAAATACCGGCTTTTCTTCGGTTGTGTGCTTCGGATCAACATTAAAATAGCCGTGTCGGAAAAACTGGAACTTATCCTGAGCTTTTACATCGTTCATATTTGACTCCACAAACCCTTGAAGCACTTCAAGAGAGTTGGGATTCACAAGGTCCATAAATGTTTTCTCTTCCGCTCCTTCAAGTTCCTCTTCGTCCTCCATATCAAGGATAAGGCTGTCGTAAAGCCTGAATTCAGCAGGCTTCGAGTCGTTGGCATCCACCCAGTGAATCGTTCCTTTTACTTTACGTCCCGTAAAGCCGGACCCACTCTTCGTTTCAGGGTCGTACGTACAGTGAAGCTCAACAACATTTCCTTCTTCGTCTTTAACGAAATCCTCGCACTTAATGAAATAAGCATGTTTCAGGCGCACTTCATTACCCGGATAAAGGCGGTGGTATTTTTTAGGAGGGTCTTCCATAAAGTCCTCCTGCTCGATGTAAATCTCACGGGAGAATGGAATCTGACGGGTTCCCATCTCCGGGTTCTCCGGATTGATCTCCGCTTCGAGCATCTCGCTTTCTCCTTCAGGGTAGTTCGTAATAACCACTTTCAACGGACGGATTACGCTCATTGTACGTGGAGCTTTTAATTTCAGGTCTTCACGAATGTAATGCTCGAGCATTTGTACATCTACAGCACCATTCCCCTTTGAGACACCGGTTTCGTAAATGAATTCCCGAATGGCTTCAGGTGTAAATCCGCGGCGGCGAAGGCCGGAAATCGTCGGTAGACGGGGATCATCCCACCCGTCGACAACATTCTCGTCCACAAGCTGCTTCAATTTTCGCTTACTCATAACTGTATTTGTCAAATTCAAACGGCCAAACTCGATTTGCTGCGGCTGAACCGGCATATCTGTATTTTCAACGACCCAGTTGTATAACGGCCGCTGTTCTTCGAATTCTGTTGTACAAATTGAGTGGGTTACCCCTTCAATCGCATCCTCCAGCGGGTGCGCGAATGCGTACATCGGATAAATGCACCACGTATCTCCTGTATTGTGGTGAGTCGTATGAGAAATACGGTATAATACCGGATCACGCATGTTCATATTGCCCGAACTCATATCAATCTTAGCCCTTAGGACTTTTTCTCCGTTCTCAAACTTGCCTTCCTTCATTTGTTCAAATAATGCCAGGTTTTCTTCTACGCTTCGGGAACGTGAAGGGCTTTCTTTACCCGGCTCTGTAAGAGTACCGCGGTATTCGCGAATCTCGTCAATGGAGAGGTCTTCTACATAAGCGAGACCTTTCTTGATCAAAACAATCGCCCGCTCATACATTTCCTCAAAGTAGTCGGATGCAAAGTGTAAACCGTCCCAATCAAACCCGAGCCACTTCACATCTTCTTTGATTGCATCTACGTATTCCTGATCTTCTTTTAACGGGTTCGTGTCATCAAACCTGAGATTTGTCTTACCCTTAAATTCATCTGCAAGTCCGAAGTTCAAGGCAATGGACTTGGCGTGACCGATATGTAAGTATCCGTTTGGCTCCGGCGGGAAACGGGTAATGATCTCATCGCGCTTTCCCGAGAGCAAGTCTTCCTGCATAATTGTCTTTATAAAGTTAGAAGAAGTTTCTTTATTCTCCATAGCATTCAACCTCTCTATCGCTTCTTATATGGCATCTGGGATACCTCTACTATGTACTTATAGTAACATGTTTAAACCTTAAGATATAGATTCTGACATAAGCTGCAGGTAATGACTTTCCATCTTCCGCTATCCTTTCCTTAAATGTTCCAGTTCCTAATAAAAATTCCACCTATAAAGCACTGAGCCACCGCTCATGTAAGCGCTTCGAAAAAATTTACATTGTGAAATAGAAAACTTTCCAAGTCACTTGCCTCAAGGGTTACAGGAGGATTCTAAATTTTATTATTTAAAATTGTCTGATTTATTTAAAAAAACCTGTTGACCTGAGTTTTTTATGGTTGTAAGATTATCGTCAACATCACAAACAAGATAAACGTTCCGACAGGTACTGGCGGGCATTATCCAACGGTTTATTGATGAACGGCCTTTTTGAACTTCAAACAAATGAAGATCATGCAAGGTTCTTTCTTTTATTCCAGGTTTCAACAAATTAAAGCGTTTAATCATTAAAGGAAAGGAGTGGTTATGTATGAGTAATACTCAATGGATTTATCTGAGTGGCGAATTTGTCAAAAAAGAAGATGCCGTTGTATCGGTTTACGATCACGGATTTCTTTACGGAGACGGGGTGTTCGAAGGGATTCGCGTTTACAGCGGTAACGTCTTTAAACTCGACGAACACATCCACAGGCTATATGATTCCGCTCAGTCCATCATGTTAAATGTTCCATACACAAAGGAGGAGATGGAACAGATTATTGTCGAGACTGTGCGAAGAAATAAATTAGAGAGTGCTTATATCCGCGTGGTTGTTTCCCGCGGTGCCGGAAACCTCGGACTGGATCCTGCATTTTGCTCACAGCCACGGGTTATCGTCATAGCTGAAGAGCTGGCCCTCTTTCCTATGGAACTGTATCAAAAAGGACTCAGGGTCGGCAGTGTTGCCAGCCGCCGGAACAGACCGGACGTTTTGAGTCCCCAGGTTAAATCACTTAACTATTTAAATAATATCCTCGTAAAACTCGAAGCCAACCAGGCAGGGGTTGACGAGGCCTTAATGTTAAATGATCAGGGATATGTAACCGAAGGCTCTGCCGATAATATCTTCATCATAAAAAACGGCACCATCTATACACCTCCTGTCTATTTGGGAGCGCTTGAAGGTATTACACGGAACGCCATTATCGATCTGGCACGTGAAAAAGGTTACGAGCTGAAGGAATCACCGTTTACAAGACACGATGTCTATGTGGCCGATGAAGTCTTCCTGACGGGTACAGCTGTTGAAGTTATCGCTGTTGTAGAAGTTGACGGCCGTAAGATTCAGGATGGTAAGCCGGGTAAAGTTACGAACCACTTACTGTCTGAGTTCCGAAAACTCGTCACTCAGGACGGCGTGAAATGTTACGACCAAGAAGAAAAACAATCACATGTAAGCTAAGACAAGCGGCATTTGAAAAATCAATAGTGTTAAAAACGTTGAAGGGAATAAAGAAGCAGATACGTTGCATTTACAGAGAGCCGGGGTTGCTGGAAGCCCGGAAATGCTACCTGCTTCGACATCGTCCCTGAGTGTTAAGCTGAACCCTTTGGCAGTAGGCTTAATCAGGTAGCATCAAAACTACCTGTTATCAAAAAGGAACTGGTAAGAAGATTCGCCAGCTCTTTGAGGCAGTATTTGCGAAAATGCTGCAAATCCGGGTGGTACCGTGAAAAGGAAGTCCTTTTCTCCCCGTTAAACCGCATACGTGTGGTTTAGCGCGAGAGGAAGGGACTTTTTCAGTTTTAAACTCGAAAGTTTCGTTCCACGGGAACGTTGCACAAATAATTACCTGATAATTCTGATTACAGGAGGGATAGAAACGTGAATTTAGATGCAAAGGCAGGCCGTGAAGCGGTTGTTCAGACGAAAACCGGAGCAGACCTTCTCATCCAGACATTGGTTGAGGAAAAGGTGGACACGATTTTTGGATACCCGGGAGGTGCGGTATTACCGATTTATGATGCCATTTACAGAGCCGAGGATGAGTTCTCCCATATCCTCACGCGGCACGAACAAGGTGCTATTCATGCAGCTGAAGGGTACGCAAGAGTATCCGGAAAGCCGGGCGTTGTGATTGCCACATCAGGACCTGGCGCTACCAACTTAATCACCGGAATTGCAGATGCCATGATGGACTCCCTCCCTCTCGTCGTCTTCACCGGTCAGGTTGCCAGAACAGTTGTTGGAACGGACGCTTTTCAGGAAGCGGACGTGATGGGAATTACAACTCCGATCACAAAACAGAACTACCAGGTTCAAGATGTACGGGATCTGCCAAGAATCGTGAAAGAGGCTTTTCACATAGCCAGTACCGGCAGACCGGGACCTGTTGTAGTGGATGTGCCTAAAGATATCAGCGCAAACATGTGTGATGACCATTATGATGCATCTTTTTACCTTCCCGGCTACCAGCCGACAATAAAGCCGAATCCGCTGCAGGTTAAAAAACTGGCTGACGCCCTTGCACAATCAAAAAAGCCAGTCATATTAGCCGGTGCAGGTGTCATACACGGAAAAGCTTCACAGGAACTGAGAGCTTTTGCAGAGCACCATTCCCTTCCTGTGACAACTACCCTTCTCGGGCTCGGGTGCTTCCCGGGGAAAAGTCCACTGTCACTTGGGATGGCGGGAATGCACGGAACCTATACAGCAAACATGGCCCTGTATGAATGTGATCTTCTTATCAATGTAGGTGCTAGGTTTGACGACAGATTAACAGGAAACCTTAAGCATTTTGCTCCGAATGCCACGGTCGCTCATATCGACATTGACCCGGCTGAAATCGGTAAAAACGTCACCACTCATATTCCGATTGTTTCGGATGCAAAAGAAGCACTGGCTGAACTGAACCGTCAGGCAGCAAAGCATCCAAATCATACAGAGTGGATGGAAAAACTGAACAACAACAAAAAAAGCTATCCTCTCTGGTACAACAAACCGGACCAGGAAATGTGTCCCCAGTGGCTGATGGAAAAGGTTCACGAGATGACAAACGGCGAAGCGATTGTTACTACGGACGTTGGACAGCATCAGATGTGGGCAGCTCAATATTATTCCTTTAATGAGCCAAACCGGTGGGTAACATCAGGAGGCCTTGGCACAATGGGCTTCGGCTTCCCTGCCGCAATCGGCGCCCAGCTTGCGAAACCGGACCGGACAGTCGTTGCCATTGTCGGTGACGGCGGCTTTCAGATGACGATGCAGGAGCTGAGCGTGCTTCAGGAGCGGGGGCTTCCGGTTAAGGTCATCATCGTTAACAACGAAGCACTCGGCATGGTACGCCAATGGCAGGAAGCCTTCTATGATAAACGCTACTCAGAATCCCTGCTTGGATGCCAGCCTGATTTTGTAAAACTGGCCGAAAGCTATTACCTGAAAGCAATGAAAGTCGACAGCCAGAAAGAGCTCGTTCAAGTACTCCCTGAAGTGTTTGCTTACGACGGGCCGGTCGTTCTAGACGCCAGAGTACTCCAGGCTGAGAACGTCTACCCGATGATCGCACCAGGCAAAGGCCTCCACGAAATGATAGGGGTGAGACCATGAAACGAATTATTACTGCACTCGTCCAGGATCGAAGTGGCGTTCTTAACCGTCTCACAGGACTGATGCAGCGAAGACAGTTCAATATCGAAAGCATATCTGTCGGCAAAACAGAAACAGAAGGAATCTCCAAAATGACCTTTGTCGTTGAAATTGCCGACTCCCAGAAGCTTGAACAGCTTACAAAACAGCTTCACAAGCAAATTGACGTGTTGAAAGTATCTGATATAACAGATAAAGCGATCGTGGCCCGGGAACTTGCCCTTATTAAAGTGGTAAGTAACGGACATCTCATAAACGAGATGAAAGGGATTATTGAACCGTTCAGAGCATCCATTATCGATGTCAGTAAAGACAGCCTTTCCATCCAGGTGACAGGAAAGCCGGATAAAATCGAGGCACTGATTGACCTCCTCCGCCCTTACGGAATCAAGGAGATTGCAAGAACCGGAATGACCGCCTTCCTCCGGGGCCAGCAGCCCCAGGTGGCAGAACTCAACTCCTACTCTGCAATGATGAAATAAAAGAGATTAAAAGAGATGATTTCGTCTGGATGTTGGAGTTGAAACGATGAATCAACATTCATATTTAACAGAGCAAAAAAAGCTGAGCAGAGATTAGAAGAGACCAAACCAAACAACCCAAATTTGAAAGGATGACCACTCATGGCAAAAGTACTTTATCATAACGACATTCAGGAAGATCTTCTAAAAGGAAAGAAAGTAGCAGTAATCGGATACGGATCACAGGGCCACGCCCACGCACTAAACTTAAAAGAATCCGGATTTGACGTCGTTGTAGGACTAAGAAAAGGAAAGTCATGGGACAAAGCAAAAGAAGACGGCGTTCAGGTGGCAACAGTAGCCGAAGCGACAGCACAGGCGGAGGTTGTAATGGTCCTTCTCCCTGACGAGCACCAGCCGAAAGTTTACGAGGAAAGCATCAAGCCAAACCTGGACGAAGGAAACGCTCTTGTTTTTGCACACGGATTTAACGTTCACTTTAACCAAGTCGTGCCTCCATCCAACGTTGACGTATTTCTTGTTGCACCAAAAGGACCGGGGCACCTCGTACGCCGCACGTACTCAGAAGGAGCCGGGGTACCTGCCCTTTACGGAATCGAGCAGGATTACACAGGTCAGGCAAAAGAACTGGCACTTGCCTACGCTAAAGGAATCGGAGCCGGGCGTGCAGGAGTTCTTGAGACCTCCTTCCAGGAAGAAACAGAAACAGACCTCTTCGGAGAGCAGGCTGTATTATGCGGCGGGCTGACAAGCCTTGTAAAAGCAGGGTTTGAAACGTTAACCGAAGCTGGATACCAGCCGGAAGTCGCTTACTTTGAATGTTTACACGAACTCAAACTTATCGTTGATCTCATGTACGAAGGCGGGCTTGAAGGCATGCGCTACTCCATCTCTGATACAGCTCAGTGGGGAGACTTCGTTTCAGGACCACGCGTTGTAAATGCAGAAACGAAAGAACGAATGAAAGAAGTACTCTCTGATATCCAAAACGGTGAATTTGCGAAAGGCTGGATCCTTGAGAACCAGGTTAACCGTCCGCAGTTCAACGCAGTCAATAAACGGGAAAGCGAACATCAGATTGAAAAAGTCGGCCGCGAGCTTCGTGAATTGATGCCATTTGTCAAAGCGGCACAGCAGCCTAAAAAATCCAAGAAGGAAGTGGTCTCGAATGCCCCACGTTAACGTCTTTGATACCACCTTGCGCGATGGCGAACAGTCTCCGGGAGTCAATATCAACAAGCTCGAGAAGCTTGAAATTGCGAAACATCTGGAACGATTTGGGGTCGACATTATGGAGGCTGGGTTTCCCGCCTCCTCCCAAGGTGATTTTGAAGCGGTAAAAGCGGTAGCCGACACGGTTAAAAATGCTAGTGTAACAGGTCTTGCAAGAGCGAAAAAATCGGATATCGATACAGCGTGGGAAGCACTAAAAGGGGCAAGTGAGCCAAGGCTGCACATTTTCCTTGCGACCTCCCCTATCCACATGACCTACAAACTCAAGAAAACACCGGAGGAAGTAGCACAGCAGGCCGTTGAAATGGTCAAATACGCCAGAGAAAAGTTCCCTCACGTAGAATGGTCCGCAGAGGATGCTACCCGCTCCGACATGGACTTTCTCGTCAACATTATTGAAAGAGTGATTGATGCCGGAGCTACCGTCATTAACCTTCCAGATACTGTGGGCTACGCGACGCCGCAGGAATACGGCCGGTTGTTCAAGACGGTCCGGGAGCGGGTGCCAAACATCGCTCGTGTCCAGCTCTCCGCACACTGTCATAACGACCTGGGGATGGCTGTAGCCAACACGATTGCTGCAGTGGAAAATGGCGCAACTCAGGTGGAAGGCACAATCAACGGCATCGGTGAACGGGCCGGCAACGCCGCACTGGAAGAACTGGCGGTAGCATTAAACATTAGAAAAGATCAATACCCTTATACAACAAACCTTGTTTTAAAAGAAATCAAGCGAACGAGCGATGTTGTTTCCAAACTTACTGGCATGGTCGTTCCAGGCAATAAGGCAGTTGTCGGCCGCAATGCCTTTGCTCACGAATCAGGCATTCACCAGGACGGGGTATTGAAAAATGCTTCTACCTATGAAATTATCACCCCTGCTCTTGTAGGTGTGGAGTCTAACAATCTCGTCCTCGGGAAACACTCCGGACGCCGTGCTTTTAAAGATAAAGTCGAGCAGCTCGGTTACGAACTGTCAGATGAGAAACTCAATGAAGCTTTTAAAACATTCAAGTCACTTACTGATCGGAAAAAGGAAGTCACAGCCGAGGATCTCGCAACGATTCTTACAGACATTCAGACAGCCGTGACGAATGTGAAGAAATACGAACTTCACGCTTTCCAGGTTCAGTACGGTTCTTCTAACCTGCCAACGGCAACCGTTGCTCTTCACACTCCGGAAGGTGAGCATGTTGAAACGGCCCGAACCGGTCAGGGAAGTGTTGAGTCCCTTTACAATACACTCGAGGCATTAATGGAAGAAAAAATTAACCTTACGGATTTTCAGCTCAACTCTGTTGGCAAAGGCCGGGATGCACTGGCTGATGTGTACGTGAAAATGTATGTTAACGGAGAAGATGTGAGCGGCCGCGGTACCGCCCAGGATGTTCTTGAAGCTTCAGCCAGAGCATTTCTGAACGCTGTTAACCGTTATCTGTTTAACAAATCACACGAGCCAAAAAAGGCAGCTCAACTATAAAAGGAGGAAACTGCAATGACAAAAAACATCGTACTTTTACCCGGTGACGGGATCGGGCAGGAAGTCATTCAAGCGGCAAAAGCTGTCCTGGATACTGTCAGTGAAGAATATGGTCATTCGTTTTCCTATCAGACTGAATCGATTGGAGGCAGTGCCGTGGATGAACATGGCACTCCCCTCCCCGATCAGACTGTTGAAGCGTGCAAAAAAGCCGATGCTGTCCTTTTAGGCGCTGTTGGAGGTCCGAAATGGGATACGTATCCCTCCCACCTCCGTCCCGAAAAAGGCCTTCTCGGTATCCGGAAAGCACTTGGTCTTTTTGCCAACCTGCGGCCGGTTAAAGGGTTTGAAAAGCTCCTCCACGCTTCTCCATTAAAAGAAGAAGTCGTAAAAGACAGCGACCTGCTAATCGTTAGGGAATTGACCGGAGGCCTTTACTTCGGCACCCCGAGTGAAAGGCAGAATAACGGTCAATCCGTTGTAGATACGCTGTCCTATACCCGTCATGAAATTGAACGTATCGTTGATAAGGCGTTTGAAAGTGCACAGCTCCGCCGTAATCGGCTCACATCGGTTGATAAAGCAAACGTTCTTGAATCGAGTAAGCTGTGGCGTGAAGTGGTAGAAGAGAAAAAAGCCCAGTACCCGGATGTTGAGGTAGAACACCTTCTCGTTGATGCCGCAGCCATGAAGCTGATCACGAACCCTTCCCAGTTTGACGTTATCGTAACGGAAAACATGTTCGGGGACATTTTAAGTGATGAGGCCTCGGTTCTTACAGGATCTCTTGGAATGCTCCCTTCGGCAAGCGTCCGCGAAGACGGTGTAGGGCTTTATGAACCGGTGCACGGGTCAGCCCCTGATATTGCCGGTCAAGGGATTGCAAATCCCCTGGCAATGATTTTATCCACTGCTCTCATGCTCCGCCATTCATTCGGCCTCGATCATGAGGCACAGATTATTGAAAATGCCGTTAAAGAAGCTCTTGACCGCGGCTATCATACAGCTGACCTTCAAGTACATGGCGGTCAGAAGCTCAGAACAAAAGAAATGACCGAAAAAGTAGTCGAATATATCAAATCAGAAAGCACATCTAATTGCATCATGAGTTGCTACGCATAAGGAATTTTGGAGGGACCGGGTGTCACCCCCTCCCCCCTTCCCTTCTCATAACTAAAGGCTGTTTTCGAAGTTATAGGTCATTTTATTAAAAAAGGAAGAAGCCGAAGCATCCGAGACTCTTTCTCTTTCAGGTTTAGGCCTCAGAATGAGACCTCGAAGCAGGAAGGTAAACGTCCACTTGTTTAAAAAAGCGTTGATTGGAGCGATTGCGCGACACTCCTGCGGGAAAAGCGAGTTCCGGGGAGACCCCGAAGACGCAAATCCAAAGCGTCGAGGATCGAGCCGCCCGCGGAAAGGGAGCGCAAAGGAGCGGAAATCAACAACTGGCTGAAAAATATACACGAAAACACCTTTACGCAAAAGTCAAAAATCAAGGAGTTGATACAATGACCAGACCAAAAACCATTGTCGAGAAAATCTGGGAACAGCACCAGGTTCATCAGGAAGAAGGAAAGCCTGACCTTCTCTACATCGACCTTCACCTCATCCATGAAGTCACTTCTCCACAGGCGTTTGAGGGCCTCAGGATGAAAGGACGCACCGTACGCCGTCCCGACCGGACCTACGCTACGATGGACCATAACGTCCCTACCATTAATCAGCTCGTAGTGAATGATCCTGTTTCAAAAAAGCAAATGGAAACATTGAAGCACAATTGTGACGAGTTTGGTATCCGGCTTGCGGACATTACCCACCCTGACCAAGGGATCGTTCACGTAATCGGACCTGAGCTTGGCCTTACACAGCCTGGCATGACCATTGTGTGCGGTGACAGCCATACATCTACCCACGGAGCCTTTGGTGCCCTCGCATTCGGTATCGGTACCAGTGAAGTCGAGCACGTCCTGGCTACACAAACACTCTGGCAGGCCCCTCCAAAGACGCTGAACGTTAAAGTAAACGGAAAGCTTGGCACAGGGGTAACTGCAAAAGATCTTATCCTTGCCATTATCGGAAAATACGGTGTTCGTTTTGGCACCGGTTATGTGATTGAATACACAGGTGAAGCGATCCGGAACCTTACGATGGAAGAACGGATGACCGTCTGTAACATGAGTATTGAAGCAGGCGCCCGTGCCGGTTTAATCACTCCTGACGAAACGACATTTGAGTATTTGAAAGGCCGCCGTCATGTACCAAAGGATGAGGCTTTTGACGAAGCTGTAGAGAATTGGAAGACTCTTGCTACAGACGATGGAGCCAAGTACGATGCTACTGTAGAAATCGACGCAGAAAAAGTTGAGCCTCAGGTGACCTGGGGTACAAACCCCGGCATGTGTATACCGGTCAGTGCCAATGTTCCTGACCCTGAAGCTTGTGAAAAAAGCGGAGAAAAAGATGAGATCAGCCGTGCTCTTACGTACATGGGTCTTGAAGCAAATGAACCGATATCCTCTGTTACGGTGGACCACGTGTTTATCGGATCGTGTACAAACTCCAGGCTTGGTGACTTACGTAAAGCTGCCGGGGTCGTTAGAGGGAAAAAAGTGAAGCCATCTGTTACAGCACTTGTCGTACCTGGTTCAAAAAGCGTGAAAGCCGCAGCTGAAAAAGAAGGGCTCGACGTCATTTTTAAACAAGCAGGTTTTGAATGGCGGGAAGCAGGATGCAGTATGTGTCTCGCGATGAACGATGATGTCATCCCTCCTGGCGAGCGATGTGCCTCTACATCAAACCGAAACTTCGAGGGCAGACAGGGAAATGGGGCAAGAACCCACCTTGTAAGTCCGGAGATGGCCGCTGCTGCTGCCATTGAGGGACGCTTTGTAGATGTACGAACACTTACGAGCGAGCCCGTATCATCTTAAGGAGGTAACACACAATGGAACCGATTCGTATACACACAGGCGTTGTGACCCCTCTAAACCGGGCCAACGTAGATACAGACCAGATTATTCCAAAACAGTTTTTAAAACGAATTGAGCGTCAGGGCTTCGGCCAGTTTCTTTTTTATCACTGGCGTTTTGACGATGATGGTAATCCCCGGCCGGATTTTATATTAAATAACCCAAAGTATGATGGTTCAAGTATTTTGGCGGCCGGTGAAAATTTTGGCTGCGGCTCTTCCCGTGAGCATGCACCATGGGCGCTTGAGGACTATGGTTTTAAAGTAGTCATTGCCTCAAGCTTTGCCGATATCTTTTACAACAACTGTGTAAAGAACGGCATCTTACCGGTTCAGCTCACGGAAGACGAAGTCCAGGAGGTGTTAAAGAAAGCTGAAAATCATACGTGTTCCATTACTGTAGACCTTGGGAAGCAGATCGTTCGTGATGACGACGGCTTTGAAGCAGGCTTCTCCATCCCCGGCTATCATAAAGAAATGCTGTTAAATGGCTGGGACGATATCTCGATTACGTTAACACTTGAAGAAAAAATCACACAATTTGAACAAGGAGCGTGAAGACGTTGGGAATTGCTTAACAGGACAAAAGGTGATTGAGGCGCACAAGTACGTGAAAGAGAATGTACACCGTACGCCACTCACCACATCCAATACCATGAATAAAATGACCGGAAAAAGCGTGTACCTGAAGATGGAAAACCAGCAGAAAACAGGCGCATTTAAATTACGGGGAGCATGCTATAAACTCTCCCGTCTCACTGATGCAGAGTGCAGAAGAGGTGTGATTGCCGCGTCAGCAGGAAATCATGCCCAGGGCGTTGCTCTTGCCGCTGCGAAAAGAGGCGTTCAGGCAACGATCTTTATGCCGGAGAAAACCCCTAATGCCAAAGTTCTTGCTACACAAAATTACGGAGCAAAGACTGTTCTGACTGGTGAATCGTTTCAGGAAGCTTACGAAGCTGCTTGTAAAGAGCAGGCACGAACGAAAGCAACATTCGTTCACCCCTTTGATGATGCCGATGTTATGGCCGGCCAGGGAACGATTGCTCTTGAGATGCTGGAAGACCAGCCGCATCTTGATACCATCATCGTCCCGATCGGCGGCGGCGGTCTTATCTCTGGAATTGCGGTTGCTGCCAAACACATCAAGCCTGATATTCGTATTGTAGGTGTTCAGGCACGGGCCGCAAGCGCTGCCTACAATCAGTTTCACAAGCAGGGACCAAAAGTTTTAACGACGGTTTCAACGATTGCTGAAGGAATCGCTGTTAAAAAAACGGGTGCTAATACGCTCCCGGTCATTCATGAGTATGTGGATGATATCGTCACTGTGTCAGAAAACGATCTTGCAACTGCCATGATGTATATGCTTGAGAGAAAGAAAACCCTCGTAGAGGGAGCGGGAGCTGCAGCAATTGCTGCCCTTCTCGTTCACGGGGCGAAACTTTCATCCCAACATTGTGGTGTCGTCGTGAGCGGCGGCAATGTGGATCTTGCAAAATTACCAGCTATACAAGCATTGGCGAGGGACAATTTTTTGTCCTGTCTCGCCTGATGCCCGCTCAACTCAATCCGTCACTGTAAAAGTGGCGGATTTTTTTTGCCGTAAAAACCGGATATTTATTTAAATGATTCTTTCGCAGGGACATCTTCCACTCACTGTTTTTGCATAGTTCACTTCAATCATTGTACAGAAAATGAAGATGAAGCCTATGTGCCCTTCGCTTTCCGTGGCGGTGCCGGCAAGCCTGGAGAAATCACCATGCTTCTTCCTCTTCCGGTTACGCTTCGCAGCTATCTGCGTCGAAGCAACTCGAAGCTCATTCGAGATGTAAATGCTCGTCACTGCCGCAGGAGTCTCAGGCACTTCGGCTTCATTACCTTTATCAGTAAAAGCAGCAATCTTTACGAAAACAGACACCCATGCTAATTATTCACAACATGGTGTATGAAAATAGGCATGCGGTCTTTTTGGTAAGGTTATCCTTATCCTCTGGTTATCAACGAAGCTTAGAACATCGATAAGAGGTTTAGAATGCCCCAAAATTGTCTTTTCAGGGTATCCAAAGTAAAGAGCATGCAGGAAGTTTCTCTACTACTGCAGCACTCATTTTTGAAGCAGGAATTTCCATGGTTTTATGGAATCTGTATAAAAACTACTGAAATTCCGGAGGTATTTATATGAAAGACCAGACGCTGTCCGTCCACGACTGGCATAAAAAGCAAGCCGTACACAACTTTAATGCCACTTGGGACCTGATTGAAAAGAACGAGCGGACAACGGCAGATGATTTACTGATGATCCATACCGCACACGCTTCCCGTTTTCACTGGGGTGAGATTGGAACTCCTGTTGAGTTTGCCCGGGGAGAATGGCAGATTTCAAGGGTTTACGCTCTGACAGGGATGGCAGAAAGTGCCGTCTATCACGCTAAGCACTGTCTTGAGATCTGTACAGACAATCAGATTGGAGGTTTTGATCTGGCCTTTGCCTATGAAGCGCTGGCACGGGCATATTATGCTTGCAATAATCGCAGGAAATGTAACTATTACTTTGAAAAAGCAAAGGAAGCGGCAGATCACATCGAAAAAATGGAGGACCGGGACTATTTCCTTTTAGAGCTCGATTCAGTCAACAGCCAGGACTAAAAATAGTGGTGCGGCGGACCAGCTCCTGCCGTGTCACTTTTTTTGCTTTTTATGCGATTACCACTCCACCCCCTCCCTCTTTACTCTTTTCATTTTTTTCGACTCATTCAAAAAAAGCTGCCTGCTTAAAAACAGACAGCTTCAGGTTCATATATTGCAGGAACCGTCATCACAGTTGGTATTATTTTTCTGATTCAGCACCGTAAGAGGCTTTTGTTCCTGCTCTTCTTTCCACACCTTCTCCATGACTTCAAGAAAAGCATCTGCATGCTGCGCACCGGATACGGCGTACTTCCCGTTAAAAACAAAGAACGGGACTCCCTGTACACCAAGTTTCGCCCCTTCTTCCTGGTCAGAGCGCACCTCGCCGGCATACGCATCTCCTTTGAGTATGCGGGACGCTTCTTGTTTATCCAGACCTGCGTCTTCAGCCAGACTCTCAAGGGTTTCGTGATCGCCGATGTTCTTTCCCTCAGTGAAAAAGGCGTGCATAATCTTCTCCATCAGGGCGTCCACTTTCCCTTCCTGTTTCGCATAGTGGCTGAGGCGGTGGGCATCTGCGGTGTTGGTCGGAACCATAGCGTCGAAGTCGTAGTCCAGACCCACCTCTTTTGCCTGAGCAGCTACGTTATTCGTTGTCTGACGTGCTTGTTCAAGACTCATCTGGTATTTTGCTGATAAAATGTCGTGCATTGTTTTACCTGAATTTTTCTCGGCATTCGGATCGAGCTGGAAGCTCTTGAATGCCAGAGTAACGTCTTGTTTATGTTCAAAGCGGTCAAGAGCCTGCTCAAACCGACGCTTGCCGATATAGCAGAACGGGCAGACAATGTCCGACCATACATCAACGTTCATGATAATTCCTCCAATCCATTTGTATAGCAGTATTATCTCCCATGGTCAGCTGAACCTCAACTGAATTGAATTTAAGAAACGGAGAGACTGCCCCTCCCTCTTTTTCCTTATATGTTATATTCCGATTAACCAAGGACGTTTTTAAGACGTTAAAATAGCAGATCAGGTTCAATGGTGATACGATTATCTAGCCGGAGAACAAAGGATGAATGCCGATGAATGGAAAAGCCATTTTGAATTTTGGAATCTTCTTACTTATCTATAATGTACTTACATTTTATATTGGCTGGAACGGCTGGATATGGCTGAACACAGCATTCGGCTTTGAACACGTATGGCTTTACACAGCTGCAACAGCTCTGCTCGCCTATGCGTACCTCATCGGCCGGGTGAACCTTACGTTTTTTAAAGTGGTGGGGGCTTACTGGGTTGGATTGTTTCAGTACGGACTGCTTTTATTTCCTTTTGCGAATCTTGTTGTCATCGCCCTTCTTATTGGAGGGGTGGACGAGGATGCAGCTGTTTTATATACAGGGCTGGTTACCTTGACCGCCTTAGCTGGCATCTTTCTGACAGGGACATTTAATGCCTACAGCCCTGTAAAACAGACGTATTCCGTCTCTTTACCGAAACGTACCGGCTCTCTTACATCACTGAAGGTTGGTATGGCTTCAGATATGCATTTTGGCACCCTGTCAGGTAAGACCCATTTACGCAGGCTTATAAATGAACTCAACAAGATGGAGGCAGATGTGATTGTCCTGCCTGGAGACATTATTGATGACTCCCCGGATGTGTTTCAGAAAAAGAACATGGGACCTTTGATGAAAGAGCTGAAAGCCACCTATGGTGTTTACGGGATTCTTGGCAATCATGAGTATTACGGGCGTAAAGTTAATGAGATTTTAAATGAACTCGGCCGGTCTGGTGTGACGATGCTGACCGATGAAGTTACTGAGGTTGCCGGCAGTTTTTACCTTATTGGCCGGCGGGATAGGACGGAAAAAAACCGGAAGCCTGTAGAAGAGCTGATCGGGGGATTGGATTTGTCCAAGCCGGTGATTCTTCTGGATCATCAGCCGTTTGAGCTGGAACGTGCTGAAAAAGCCGGAGCAGACCTCATGCTTTCCGGCCACACCCACCGGGGACAGATGTATCCGAACAACTGGATCACCCGCCGGATGTACGAGGTGGACTGGGGTTATCTGAAAAAAGATACACTTCACACGATTGTCTCAAGCGGGTTCGGCTTCTGGGGACCCCCTCTCCGCCTTGGAAGCCGCTCAGAGGTTGTGGAGATTGTAGTCACGTTTAAGGATTAAAACGAGCATACGGCTTCCGAAGCTGTCTGAAAGGTTCCAACACCTTTTGGACAGCTTTTTCATACACCTGCCGTACTTCCTTTCGTTATTCGTTTCCAAACAAAGACCGAGATCATAATCCAAAGAGCGCCGGCTAAAAAACCGGCAATAATGTCTGTAAAGTAATGAACACCTAAATATATTCGTGAAAGTCCGATAAGAAGGATTAACGTCACTGCAACAGAAATGACCGTTGCTTTTGCTCCTTTCTCCTGTAAATGAATGACGACAAAGTAAGCAAGGAGTCCATATGTAATGGTTGCTCCCATCGCATGCCCACTGGGAAAGCTGAACCCCTGTTCAATGACAAGAGGATTAAAATCCGGTCTGTCTCTTTGAAACAACCATTTTAATAAAGCATTTAATCCTCCGCCAAGAGCGACTGCCCCCGCATAAAAAAGAGCCGTTATCCAACGCTTGTAATACAAAAATACAACAGCCCCCAATGCAACAACGCCCGTTAATGCAGGAATACCGCCTAAAAAGGTAACAGCTAAAACGACTGTCGTGAACGTTTCATTGTGAAGACTCTGCACCATACTTATAATTAAATAATCGAGCCCTCTGAAATATTCTGCTGTTCCAGACCTGACAGGGCCGCTAAACAGCAGGATAAAGGGTATAAGAAGGGTAATGGAAATAAGTAATCGTTTCTGGTTTCCGATACGGATATCGCCCATCTTCTGCACCTCCTCTTCTTTTTTTACCCCAAAAAGGTAAAAAAGAACCGAACCCACAGGCCCGGTTCCTTCAAGAGGTCTCTTTTTATTCCCAGTTCCCCATCTCAATTTCATCGGAAGTAATCATTATTTCAAACGTTATGACTTTTTCCTGATCCTTGGCCCATTCCAAAAAGCGGTCGCGGTTTGGCAGGTGTGAGTACAAGGACATGTTCCCTTCCACCACACCGTAACCGTATATAACCGGTTCTCCTTCATTCACAGGTGCGGAGTAATTTGAATTCCACACCTGAAAGCTGCCTTCCTCTCTCAGGTCAAGTGAACTTTTCAGGGAATACGTTCCCGTCTCGTGTTTCCCATGCATGACGGTACTCCAGAGTAAACCTTCATCCTCTCCTTCCACCTTCAGTCCTCCTGCAGCAAGGCTGAGTTCGTTCGATTCAAAAGGAAAATGCTCATCAAAACTCCAGGACGCAATCAAATGATGAGCCACTCTTTCTCCGTATTCATAGATATTGACAGCTGAATAAATGTAGCCGACTTCTTCAGGAGACGTTATGTTCACACGTGCAGTAAACGTTGTATCAAAAGCCAGGTCAAACATGACTTCGTCTGTTTCCCCATACTCTGTCAGATAGCCGATGTCCCCTGCTTCATGACCAAATGCATCCTGTCCGTGAGAACCTAGAAGGAACGAAAAGAGCACGCCTCCTCCGATACATAAAACAAAAACCAACGCAGCTAACAGTTTTACGTTTTTCACAATAGGTCCCCTCTTCATTTAAATTTGCTCTACTGCCAATTATAAGGGGAAAATCCTCTTTTATGAAATAATTAGAATTTTATTGTTAAAAGCCTCCATGCTGTATCCTAACGGCAACTCAACAAACTTATTTACCGAACGACGAAAGAAACTTCACCCTGTCGCCCATCGGGGGGACCGCGTTGTCAACCAGATCGATCTCCACTATTGATGGACCGTTACCGGTCATCAGCTTTTGGAGATCAGCGTTCACTAACTCTTCCATCGTCCTTATTCTGATGCCTGGTACACCCATCGCCTTTGCCATAGCAGAAATATCAACGGGGATTTGTTCAAAGGCCTTGTGAGAACGTTTGTATTGTAAAGTATGACCGTGATAGACCATCCCAAGGCGTGCGTTGTTCATGACCACAAACAAAATAGGAAGCTTGTATTCCTTCGCAGTCAGTACTTCCATGCCGTGCATGAAGAAACAGCCATCCCCGGTAATGTTCACCACAGGGCGGTCCGGTTCAGCAAGAGCGGATCCGATCGCCGAGCCGATTCCGCTTCCCATCGCTCCAAAATGGACGTTGATATCAAATGTCGCTGGTTCTTTCACACCCATATCGTGGATCACATAGGCCATGAACTCCCCAATATCGATGGTGTAGCGGGTGGTCGAAGGTACCTTCTCCTGCAAAGCAAGCATGACATTACGTGTCGTATATTCATCTGTTCCATAAAGATTAAACTCATTGTTTACACAAGCGGTCTCTTTTCTTTCCAGGCCCAATGCCTTCAATTCATTAATTAAAAACAACAGACTCAGGTCAAGATCCCCGAGGACCGGAATATTTACATTGTATTTTCGGTTAAACACCGTTTCGTCAAAGTCCATCTGGATTGTAAATCGTCCTTCCGTTAAGTTTGGGTTCCAATTATTCGTTGCTGTTTCACCCAAACTTGAACCAAGCACGAGCAATCCCTCTTCTTCACCACTCCTATGAATCAAGGAAGACACGTTTTCGTGACCGGCAAAGCCAAAAACACCAGCTGCTAAAGGATGATCGCTTCGAATAAACCCTTTTGCCTGAGGGGAAGTGACGATCGGCCAGCCGAGAAGCTCGGCCACTTGTATGACTTGTTCGCTCACATGACGAATTCCCTGTCCCGCAAAAACAATACCTTTTTCACGCATACTCAGCTCTTTTGCCACTTGAGCAATCGTTTCTGCCTGAGGGACGACCGGCATTCGTCCGGCTGGGAATTCAGGAAGCTTCATCTCCTCAATATCACCCAGCTGCACGTCAATGGGCATCGCCACATGAACGGGACCCGGGACTCCCGAGAGGGCGATGTCTGTTGCTTTTGCTACTTCTGTAAGTAAGTCTTCCGCCCTTGTCACTGTCACACTGTATTTGGTCACAGGTTCAAACACAGGATGCGCATCGAGCTCTTGAGAAGCATTTAACCCCATCGTCCTTACAGGTACAGCTCCTGTTAAAAACAGCACGGGCAGATGTTCGCGCATGGCATTGGCTGCTCCGGTTACCATGTTCGTGGCACCCGGACCGCTGCAGCTGATGCACACGCCAAGCTCCTGTTTATATTTGGCATAAGCGCAAGCCATGTACCCCGCTGCCCCTTCATGCTTTGTCACAACAGGAATGAGCTCCGGCATATCATACAGTTCATTAAAGAAAGCATTTACAGAACCTGCGGGAATTCCAAATATATATTCCACTCCGCCGGATTTCAAATAATCCAGTACACCCCTTACAGCTTTCATTCTATTTCCTCCTCTAGTTGACTGCTTCACAATTGGTAATGTATTTTTCCTCAAATAACAGAGCCCCAAGAGGGCGGCTGAAGTAGAAACCCTGCATGAGGTAACAGCCTCTCGAACTTAAAAATAAAGCTTGTTCCTTTGTTTCCACCCCTTCTGCAATGACATCCATGTTTAAATTCTGTGCCAGAGTAATGATCGTACTTGCGATCGGAGCTTCGTCTTCACTGCTTTTAATATCCTGGACAAAGGTTTTATCGATTTTTAACGTCTGAATTGGAAACCTTCTTAAGTAGGATAAAGAGGAGTAGCCCGTGCCAAAATCATCAATGGAAACATCGATTCCGTAGTTTTTAAACAGTTCCAGCCTATTTAAGGTGGATTCTGTATGTTTAATAATTTGATTTTCTGTAATTTCAAGTTTCAGGCATGATGGATCGAGTCCGGTTTCTTCAATAATGTCTTTCACTTTAGAGAACAAGTCCGCCTGTTCAAACTCACGCACGGTCAGGTTTACTGAGACGCCCATCTGCCTGCTTCCTTGCAGCTGCCAGGATTTCAACTGTCTGCACGCCGTTTTTATTACCCATTCACCGATGGGTACGATGAGTCCTGTTTCTTCAGCGATGGGAATAAAGTCAGCCGGGGAAATAAGCCCCTTTTCGGAATGATGCCAGCGAAGAAGCGCTTCAGCACCAATCACTTCTCCTGTTTTATAATTCACCTGGGGCTGATAATAAACTTCAAGTTCTTCCTGATCCAGTGCCTTATAGAGGGCGTTTTCGAGCTCCATTTGCTGTACAGCCGGTGTATCGTTTTTTTCCTGATAAAAATGATAGTTGTTTCCGGATAATTCTTTTGCCTTGTACATGGCTGCATCAGCATTTTTAATGAGCTCTTCTGTTGTTTCTCCATGTTCGGGATATAAACTGATTCCAATGCTCTTTTTTACATTCACTTCATGGCCTTCAATAATAATCGGCTTTGAGAAAGCGAGATTCATTCGGTCAACAACACTTACAAGTTCTCCTTTTGACTGGACATTTTGAATCACGACCGTAAACTCATCTCCCCCCTGTCTTGAAACGGTGGCTCCTGAAGGTACTGAACTGCAGAGCCGTTCAGCCACTTCCTTTAACAGGGCATCTCCAAAACTATGTCCGTACGTATCATTGACCACCTTAAAACGGTCGAGATCGAGAAAAAGGACAGCCAGTTGTTCCTCGTGAAGCTTGGAGTACGTAATACTCTGGGTAAGCCTGTCGTGAAGCAGCAGCCGATTAGGCAAATCTGTCAAACTGTCATAATAAGCATGATATTTAATTTCTTCTTCAAGCTCTTTTCTTCTTGTAATGTCTTTGAACGTAACGACATCACCGATAATGTCCCCTTCCTTTATTATAGAAGAGATGACGTATTCTACCGGAAAAGAGCTGTTGTCCTTCCGAAAAAACGTTTCTACTGAATCGTGGTCATGCCGTTCAGAATTGAGTTTTCCCCTTTCATCTGCAGTGCTTCCTTTTCTCTTGAATATAACTGTATATGGTCTGCCGACGAGTTCCTCTGCTGATTCATAGCCAAGCATGTCTGTACTCGCCGGGTTGCAAAACGTAATATTGCCATTGCGGTCAAGTCCGAAGATTCCTTCTCCGGCAGAGTTTAAAATCAGTTCTTTTTCCCGGCTTAAATGCTGCAATTCTTCTACAGCATTGTTCAGCTCTTCGTTCTTTCTGCTTATTTCCGCCGTTCTTTCCTGAATAATCAGTTCTTGTCTTTCCATGAACAGCAAATTGGATAATGTACCGGCCGTGATATCAACAACCGATTGTGCCAGCTTCTGCTGGGTCTCTGTATAGGTGTAACCCGCTTCTTTTAGATTCACCACTGGAATAAGACCGAGGACTTTACCGGTAGTCACGACGGGGAGGACAAACATCCCTTTAATCCCAAACTGTCGGCATACATCGTGGTTTGGACGAGGGTCCGCCATCACATCCGGGATAAGGAGGGCTTTTTTCGTTCGGATCACTTCCCCAAGTGCCTTGTCTTTGTAAATATCGATATTTGCCTTCTTATGTGTCTTCTTCCAAGCTTCTTCTGTCCAGTCACTGTCTTTGCTCAAGCTTTGTGGTTTGATCTTTTTCTCAGCCATTGGATCCAGCATATGAAGGCCGATATTTGTATTATTCAGGACGAGGGCAAGGTAGTGAAAACAGATATCCAACGCTTCCTGCATTTCCGAACACATGGAAAGCTCACTGGTCACATCCAAAAGGAGCTGCTTTTGCTTTATCAGTTCCTCCTTGCGGGACAGGTTTTCTGCATTTTGAATCGCTACAGCAGCCATGTTCACATAGGCTTCTACCGTTTGGATTTCATTCTCTGTTAAATTCATCGGGATTCCATAGTCAAACAAAAAGACGAGGCCGAACAATTTCCCTTCGTAAGAGATCGGCAAAACGAGTAATGATTTAATTTTGAATGCATGTACCGCACGCTGATCCGGGCGTGTATCCTGTGACGTGTCAGGAATATAAATTGCCCTTTGCGTTTCTATCACTTCTTTTGCCAGCAAATCATGTTCGGTTTCAATGACGTGCTGATCCAGGGTCATGCCCGCTATCGTCTCCGGTTTGCCCACAAACCCTCTGAAAGAACCATCTTCCTGTGGCAAATAAATACCTACCGAATCACACTGGACAATTTCTTCAGATATAGCCGTAGTTACCTGTTGGAGAACCTCACGTAATTCAAGTTTCATATTAATGAGTTTTGTAATTTGAGCCAGACGGGAATACCTTGATTGCTCTTCCACGACGATCACCTCGCTTTTTAGATTGTTCCTTTTTCCAAGATCCCTGCTGTTGTTTATTTTTATTCGACATAATGTGAGAAAATCCTGTCTTTAAGCCAGGGGATAGGTGAGGTATAATAAATGGAAAATATTTTATTAAATGTTATTTATAGATTAGTAATATCCTTCATTTGCTTATCTTTTTTATCGGTACGAAGCAGGTAGATGTTAAATGAGCAACTTTGTTTCTCAATAAAAACTCCCCGATTAAGGGACAAACAGGAGGCGCATAAGATATGGAAGAATCTTTAAAAAGCAGTATTGAAAGGTTTGTCAGTGCGTGGCAGCAATCATCTTTAGAAGAGTTGTCTCATTTTATCTCCTCTGAATATCAGGGCAGAGAAATGATGGGCGGGAAGTTGGTTGACTTTGAATATAGAGAATGTTTGGAAGGTTGGCGGCAGGGATTTCAATTTGTTAGGGAAAATGATGCCATATGGGATGTTCGTGTGCTTCACTCCGTTCAGATTCGCTAGGATGAGGCTATCGTTACACTAACAGCTTCACTCATAATTGATGAAGAGTATTTTAAAGGGGGCTAATTTGTTTTATGAAACATTTAAACAAGATTCAAGTGACGGAGAATGGAAGATTGCGAGGAGTTACATAGAGGCTGGCGTCCCGGTAAAATACGTCCTCAGTGCAGGAAAATCGCTGCCAATATAAAATTAAATAGGTCTCACAAGCAATGAAGAGTGTTCCATATAATGGGCTCTTCTTTTTTTGTGTTTAAGGTTTCTTTCTTATGAAAAAAGGGGATTTTCACCTTAATGGTTTCAAAAATACATACTTTTTTATAAAAAACGAAATTCTCGCGTGGGAAGTGTGGTGTTGTTTAGTTTTATAATAAAAGAAATCTTGTCTAAAAATCTAGTATTTGTAGGAGGAAAAATTATGAAGTTAACCAGGAATATCATCATAGCTTTAATTCTGGGATTATTCACTGGAATAGGGTTTAATTTATTCGCTCCTGAATTGTTTCAATATGCAGATAATTATGCCTTTACACCACTAGGTACACTGTTTATTAATTCGATTACAATGCTTGTTGTGCCACTCGTACTCTTTTCAATTATTTTAGGTACAGCGAGTGTGAGCGATCCGAAAAAACTCGGCCGGATCGGTGGTAAGACTGTCGGATTTTACTTAATAACGACTGCTCTCGCACTCGGTATTGGGCTGTCAATGGCTTTTCTTATTCAGCCGGGGGCCGGCGGCGGTTTCGAGACAGAAACAGCCGACTACGAGGCAGAAGAAGCGCCGCCTATTATGGACACGCTTCTTAATATCATTCCGGAAAATCCGGTCCAGGCAATGGCTGACGGAGAAATGCTTCAAATCATCGCCTTTGCCGTGCTCATAGGCTTTGCCCTTGCAAGACTCGGTGACAAAACAGCCGGTGTATTAAAGCTCATAGAACAAGGAAACGAGATCATGATGTTTCTCGTAAAAATCGTCATGTATCTTGCGCCGGTCGGTGCATTCGCCCTGATCGCCTCTGCGATTGGAGAACTGGGTATGTCCGCCCTTCAGGCGATGCTTTTGTATATGGCTGCTGTTATTCTGGCCCTTCTCCTTCATGCGGTGATCACCTACGGATCTGTTATAGCGTTTATTGCAAAGCGGAGCCCGATTGAGTTTGTACGAAAGTTCTTCCCTGCCATGATTGTGGCGTTCAGTACGTCAAGCAGCAGTGCTGTGCTTCCTGTTTCCATGCGTGTGGCACAGGATGATTTACGGGTTTCCAAACCTGTGAGCAGCTTTGTACAGCCACTTGGTTCAACAATTAACATGGATGGAACAGCGATTATGCAGGCAGTGGCAACAGTCTTTATTGCTCAAGTATACGCTCAAAGTCTTTCTTTTGGTGATTTGCTGACTGTTATCCTGACTGCTACCCTTGCAAGTATCGGTACGGCTGGTGTGCCTGGAGTCGGAATGATCATGCTTGCTATGGTCCTTACATCCGTTGGACTTCCTGTCGAAGGAATTGCCCTTGTTCTCGGTGTAGACCGTATTCTAGATATGCTACGTACAGCGGTTAACATTACCGGAGACGCTACATGTGCCGTCATGGTGTCAGAATCAGAGGAAAAACGTGAGGATGACGGAGAAGGAGCGAAAGCGTCATAGAGAGTCGACCGCTATAACGAAGCCATGGATCTGAGATCCATGGCTTTTTTCTCGCTTTATTGTTTCGGCCTACTCCCAGCTTGCTTGTTCCGAAGAGATGAAAAATTCAAAGGTTAATAGCTTCTCTTTCTCAATCGCCCACTTCATAAACCCTTCATAGTTATCGTAGCTAGTTTCAACCGATCTGTAGAATAAAAGAGGATTTCGGTAGAATTATTAGCTTTTCGGGTAGAATTATAACCAATATTGGTAGAATGATTGGCTTTAGCAATAGATTTGCAATTAGTAATGGATGCATAATATGTGGCTGAAGCATTGAGAGGGGATTAACGGCTTCATGTGCTCGATTAACGGCTTGGTCACTCGGATTCGCGGTTTTGCCCTCCTATTTAACGGCTTCACTTTCATTATTAACGGTTTAGCCAAAAATCCCCCCTTCCCCGGAAAAAACCACACACTAAAAACACCCGCTCCAAAAAGGAGCGAGTGCTTTCACCTATATCTGCTACGGCAGTTGCGTTGATCCCATTAAATAACGGTCACATTCCCGGGCTGCTTCCCGGCCTTCGTTGATCGCCCAGACGATCAGACTCTGACCACGGCGCATGTCACCCGCAGCAAACACCCCGTCTTTGTTCGTTTTGTACTTGCCATACTCCGCTTTCACTCGGGTACGGTCGTCTGTTTCAATCTCCATTTGCTCAAGAAGTTCCTGCTCAGGACCACTAAAGCCAATAGCAAGAAGAACAAGATCGGCTTTCCATACTTTTTCTGTCCCTGGAATTTCTTCACGCAGACGGTTACCGTCTTCGTCTTTTGTCAAACGGACGTTAACAGTATGAACTTCCTTCACGCGGCCGTTCTCATCCCCGACAAACTTCTTCGTCATGACAGCGTAGGCACGAGGGTCGCGGCCGAACACTGCTTCCGCTTCCTTCTGGCCGTATTCAATACGGTGAATAATCGGGTACTGCGGCCACGGGTTCCCTACCGCATCTCGTGTATCCACTTTCTTATCGTAAATATCAAACTGAGTCAAGCTTCTGCAGTTGTGCCTTACCGATGTGGCGAGACAGTCCGTCCCTGTATCTCCACCCCCGATAACAATCACATCTCTGTCTTTTGCGCTGATGTAGTTGCCGTCCTCAAGGTTTGAGTCCAGAAGGCTTTTAGTATTCGCATGGAGGAAATCCATTGCATAGTGAATGCCTTTCAGGTCACTGCCTTCAGCAGGAACGTCACGGTGAACCGTGGCACCTCCGCAGAGAATGACAGCATCGTGTTCTGCTTCAAGTTCATCGGACGTAATATCCTTGCCAATCTCAGTATTGGTCACGAACTCAATACCCTCTTCACGAAGAATATTCACACGGCGTTCAACAACTTCGTAAGGAAGCTTCATTTCAGGAATTCCGTACGTGAGAAGTCCGCCGATACGGTCATGCCGCTCATATACCGTAACAGAGTGGCCTGCTTTGTTAAGCTGGGCGGCAGCGGCCAGACCGGCCGGGCCGGATCCTACTACAGCTATCCGTTTTCCTGTGCGCTTTTCAGGGGGCTCAGGAACGACCCATCCTTCAGCAAAGCCTTTCTCAATAATGGAACGCTCTACGGTACGAATTGCTACAGGAGGCTCATTAATTCCCAGTACACAGGCCCCTTCACAAGGAGCCGGACAAGCAAATCCGGTAAACTCCGGGAAGTTGTTCATTTCGTGTTCTTTTTTCAGTGCTTCTTTCCACTGTCCCTGATACACCAGGTCGTTCCATTCCGGAATAAGGTGATAGACAGGACATCCTGTCGTTACACCATTCAGTTCCATGCCTGTGTGACAGGTCGGCACGCCGCAGTCCATGCAACGTGCGCCCTGTTGCTTCAGTTCTTCTTCCGGCATCGGTTTTGTATAGTCATCCCAGTCTTTTATCCGCGACTTTGGATCGCGCTCATGCTGGGTTTTTCGGCTGTATTCCAAAAATCCTGTTGGCTTTCCCATCCTCTCACCCTCCTTATCAAATTACGTTAATGCCGACACTTTTGGTTTCTGACTTTCTTCAAAAGCTTTCATCTCTGCCTCGTCTCTCTCGAGTCCCGTATTTTCGAAGTATTCAATACGGTTTTTCATCTCCTCATAGTGCTTCGGAATAACTCTGACGAAGTTTTGGATCATCCCATTCCAGTTATGAAGAATGCGACGGGCATTCGAACTGTTTGTATAGTGAAGATGCTTTTCAATCATCTTGAAGACGGCTTCTTTTTCCTCGGCACTGGTGACAGGCTGAAGAAGGACCCCGTCACGGTTACACTTCTGGGCAAACGTCCCTTTTTCATCAAGAACATATGCCACACCGCCGCTCATACCGGCAGCGAAGTTACGTCCGGTTTCGCCAAGAATCACGACTTTACCGCCAGTCATATATTCGCATCCGTGATCACCGACACCTTCTACAACCACATTTGCACCGCTGTTTCTTACGCAGAAACGCTCACCGGCAATCCCTTGGATATAGGCATCCCCGCCTGACGCACCATAGAAACACACGTTACCGATAATAATATTATCTTCTGCTTTAAACGTGGCCCGGTTCGACGGATGGACGATGACCTTCCCGCCGGAAAGACCTTTTCCGACGTAATCATTCGCATCTCCAACAAGACGGAGAGTCATCCCTCTAGGAATGTAGGCACCGAAGCTCTGTCCGGCTGAACCTTTAAACGTAAGGCGGATCGTATCTTCACTCAATCCTTCGCGACCATAACGGCGGGTCACCTCGCTGCCGAGAATCGTCCCCGTTACACGGTTAATGTTCCGGATCGCAAGTGTAGCCTCAAAAGGCTCTCCTTTATCTAGGGCATTGCGGCAAAGAGGAATAAGCTCCTGGTTATCAAGGGCTTTATCCAGACCATGATTCTGGTCGATTGTCTTAAAACGGCTTACAGATTCCGGAACATCAGGCTTGTGAAGGAGAGCCGTCAGATCTACATCTTTAGCTTTCCAGTGATCAATGGCCTTATTGGCCTCGAGAACTTCTGTATGACCAACCATCTCTTCGATCGATCTGAAGCCAAGCTCTGCCATCAATTCCCGGGCTTCCATAGCAATAAAGCGCATGAAGTTTACGATGTGATCCGCTTCTCCTGTGAACTTTTTACGAAGCTCAGGGTTTTGGGTTGCTACACCGACCGGACATGTGTCCAGGTGACAGACGCGCATCATTACACAGCCTAAAACAACAAGAGGTGCAGTTGAGAAACCAAATTCTTCGGCACCCAGTAAGGAAGCAACGACAACGTCTCTTCCCGTCATCAGTTTCCCGTCTGTCTCTACGACGATTCTGTCGCGTAGATGATTCAAAAGAAGGGTCTGATGCGTTTCGGCAAGACCGATTTCCCAAGGCAGTCCTGTGTGCTTAATGCTGGAGCGTGGTGCGGCCCCGGTTCCTCCATCGTAGCCGCTGATCAGAACGAGGTCTGCCCTACCTTTGGCCACTCCGGCAGCAATCGTTCCAACGCCGACGGCAGAAACGAGCTTCACGCTGATACGCGCACGAGGATTGGCATTTTTTAGGTTATGAATCAGTTCAGCCAGGTCTTCGATCGAATAAATATCATGGTGCGGCGGTGGTGAAATAAGCTCTACGCCGGTAGTGGAACCACGAACTTCTGCGATCCACGGGTACACTTTTTTACCTGGCAGATGTCCCCCTTCACCGGGCTTCGCACCCTGGGCAATCTTAATCTGAATTTCATCGGCATTCACAAGGTAATGACTCGTTACACCGAAGCGTCCAGAAGCCACCTGTTTAATGGAGCTTCGGCGCAGGTCTCCATTCGCATCCGCTGTGAAACGCTCAGGGTTCTCTCCGCCTTCACCGGAGTTGCTGGCGCCGCCGATACGGTTCATGGCAATAGCAAGAGCTTCGTGAGCTTCCTGGCTGATCGCACCGAAGGACATGGCACCGGTTTTAAATCTCTTACAGATTGCTTCAACCGATTCCACTTCTTCAAGCGGGATTGACTTGCGCTTTTTAAATGACAGCAGTCCGCGAAGAGACTGAAGGTTATTATTTTCATCGGTTAATAGTTTTGAATACTGCTTAAACAGCTCATAGTCTCCTGAACGGCAGGCGTGCTGGAGCATATGAATGGTTTTTGGATTGTACTGGTGATCCTCGCCTTTCTCACGGTATTGGAATTCATCCCCTACCTCAAGGCGCTCATCAGAGCCTCTCTTTTCTTCAAAAGCGCGGGAATGGCGCATGAGCACTTCTTTTGCGATCATGTCGGTCTTGATTCCCCCGAGACGTGAGGCTGTACGTGTAAAGTACTTCTCAATCACATCCGGGTGAATACCTACTGCTTCAAAGATCTGAGCTCCTCTGTAACTTTGAATTGTTGAAATCCCCATTTTGGAAAGTACTTTAATAACCCCGTCGGTTACACCGGAAACAAAGCGTTTTTCAGTTTCTTCATAAGAAGAAAGCTCAATCTGCCCTGTTTCACGCATATCTTCGAGGGTTTCAAAAGCAAGGTAAGGGTTGATACCCTCTGCTCCGTAACCGAGAAGGGTCGCAAAGTGATGGACTTCTCTCGGCTCACCTGATTCAAGAATAATGCTGACTCTTGTCCTGATCCCTTTACGGATCAGGTGGTGGTGCAGACCCGATACAGCAAGAAGTGCCGGAATCGGTGCTTTTTCCTGAGAGACACCACGGTCCGATAAGATAATCAGGGTGGCGCCGTCCTCATAGGCACGCTCGGCTTTTTCAAAGAGTGATTCCAATGCCGCGTCCATTTCTCCTTCCCCTTTTGCGTCAAAAAGGATGGAGAGGGTTTCGGCTTTGAAGCCCTCTTCTGACTGAACACGGAGCTTCTCCAGCTCGGAATTGGCGAGAACCGGTGTCTTTAAGCGAATGTGTCTGCAGCTTTCAGGTTTCGGATTCACAAGGCTTCCTTCTGCCCCGATTGTTGTCTGCACCATCGTGATAATCTCTTCCCGGATGGCATCAATCGGAGGGTTTGTTACCTGGGCAAACAGCTGCTTAAAGTAGTTATACAATAGTTGTGGTTTCTTTGACAGCACCGCAAGCGGTGAATCGTAACCCATTGAGCCGACGGGGTCTTTTCCCCCGGATACAAGGGGCTTCAGAATCTTGTTAAGCTCTTCCTGTGTATAGCCGAATGCCAGCTGCTGCTCCCGGAGATTCTCAACTGGTCCTGCTTGAATCGGAGACTCAGGAAGATCTTCCAGGTTACGCAGGTTGTCATTGACCCACTCTTTATACGGCTGTTCGCCTGCTATTTCAAGTTTAATCTCTTCATCAGGAATAATCCGGCCTTTCTCCAGATCAACAAGGAGCATTTTCCCCGGGGTGAGGCGGTCTTTGATTTCAATATCGTCAGCAAAAATATCAAGAGCACCAACTTCTGATCCGAGGACGATCATGCCGTCCTTCGTCACATAGTAACGTGCCGGACGGAGACCATTGCGGTCAAGGGTGGCACCAATCTGCTTCCCATCTGTATAAACAAGGGCTGCAGGACCGTCCCACGGCTCCATCAATGTGCTGTGGTATTCATAAAAATCCCGTTTTCTTTCATCTATTGTTTCATCATTTGCCCAAGGTTCAGGCACCATCATCATGGCAGTGTGGGCAAGAGAACGTCCGGAAAGGTGTAAAAACTCGAAGCAGTTGTCAAACATGGACGAGTCACTGCCGTTTTTATCAATAACCGGAAGAATCTTCTTGAGGTCTTCCTCTTCAAAATATTCAGACGCACAAAGCTGCTGTCGGGCACGCATCCAGTTTACATTCCCGCGAAGGGTATTGAATTCTCCGTTGTGGATCGTATAACGGTTCGGGTGCGACCGTTTCCAGCTTGGGAACGTATTTGTACTGAAACGGGAGTGTACAAGTGCCAAAGCACTCTTAAACTCCGGATGGTTCAGGTCGATATAAAAGGAGTCAAGCTGCTCAGGTACAAGCATTCCCTTATAAACGATCGTACGGGTTGACAGACTGCTGATGTAAAAAGCATCCTGCCCTTTCAGGCGTTTTGAAATTTCAATCTCCGTACGCTTTCGGATAATATACAGACGACGTTCAAACTCGTCTTGGTCATTTATCTTTTGTGAGCAGCGGATAAACACCTGACGGATGGCAGGCTTCGTTTTTTTCGCTTCAATTCCCACAAACGAATCGTTAACAGGAACAGTACGCCAGCCAAGGAATGTCTGTCCTTCCTCTTTAATAATCTCTTCAAAGATCGCTTTACACTTCATCCGTGTATCCTGATCTTCAGGCAGAAAGACCATACCGATACCGTATTCCCCTTCATCAGGGAGAACAATGTCTTCTCTGTCACATTGCTTCACAAAAAAACGGTGCGGGATCTGGGTCAAGATACCAGCCCCGTCACCGGTACTTACATCTGCTGACTGACCTCCCCTGTGTTCCAGATTACTCAAAATGTTAATCGCATTCTGGACGATCGCATGAGATTTACTACCATCAATATTCGCAATCATTCCAATGCCGCAAGCTTCATGTTCATTCACCGGGTCGTATAATCCCTGCTTTACAGGATATCCGTGTTTTCTCATGGAAACGCCCTCCTTCTAAATCGTAAGTCTATTTTGTCAATTCTATAATTTCAAATAGTATAGCATGAAAAACCTGTGTCATAAAACTTTACACACTCAGAAACCCTTTAATAAAGCGCTTACATCTGTTTTTTCATCAGAAATGACAAGGGTTTAAAAATTTTTTTGAAATAGTCAGAGGAATTCGTCGTTTTTTGAAGAATTTAGGTTAGGTGAGAATTTTTTGTAAATTAAGATTATTCATTCGGGAGAATTTTAATTTACAAATAAAAACAGAGGGGGATTACGACGTGAAAAAAAGACTATTTGGTCTGCCGTTTTTTATGGCAGCTGCCGTACTTGCAGCCTGTGGAGGAGCCGATGAAACAGGCGGAGACGAAGCCGGTGAAGCAGAGGCAGAAGAAGATCGTCCCGAGTACACAGTCGCAACAGACACAAACTACGTTCCATTTGAGTTTCTCAACACAGAAACAGGCGAGATGGAAGGGTTTGATATCGACCTCATCCATGCTATTGCCGACCGGGTTGGATTTGACATTAACCTTGAAACGGTAGAGTTTGACGGAATTGTTTCTGGAATGGGAACAGGCCGTTACGATATCGGCATTGCCGGTATGACGATTACAGAAGAGCGTGCGGAGAACTTCGACTTCTCTGACCCTTATTATGATGCAGGTCTTATCCTGGCTGTCCGTGCTGATGAAGAGGAAATTCAGTCTGTTGACGATGTAGACGGCAGACCTGTTGCCACACGTGCTGCTACAACAAGTTACGATTATCTGGAAGAGAATACGGACGCTCAGATCCAGACATTCCCGGATATCGTGAATGCGTATCAGGACCTTACTGCAGGCCGTGTGGACGCAGTTATCTATGACCTGCCAAACGTCCTTTACTACATCGAAACGGAAGCCCTTGGCGATATGAAGACCGTTGGTGACACATTGACAGGTGAGCAGTACGGGATTGCCTTCCCATCAGGCTCCGAGCTTACTGAGCAGGTAAACGAAGCTCTGGCTGAAATGATGGAAGACGGTTCGTACGGTGATATTTATGAAGAATGGTTCGGTGAGCGCCCATCTAACGAGGAATAATCATGATAGCTCAATAAAGTTTTAAGGGCGGCGCAACGAGTAACATGCTTGTTGCGCCGTTTACTTTCATACGGGAGGTTAAAACAGGATGTTCGATTTTTTAAGCCCGCATATTTCAGGTACCCTCCCTTTTATTTACCGAGGGTTACAATTAACCATCTTCATCACGTTCTCCGGCTTCTTCTTCGGATTTATTATCGGAGCCCTCACCGGAATGATGAGGCTGTCCAATAACAAAATCATTTACGGCATTGCGACCGTTTATATCGAGCTTGTACGCGGGACACCGATTCTCGTGCAGGCACTCTTTTTATACTTTGGTATATCTGATTTTGTCGGTATTAACTTCAGTGCTGTCACAGCCGGTATTATTGCCATCGCGATTAACGCAGGTGCCTATATCGCTGAGATTGTCCGCGGTGGTGTCGAATCCATTGATAAAGGACAGACCGAGGCCGGCCGCTCAATCGGCCTGAGTTCTTCCCAGACGATGCGGTATATCATCTGGCCGCAGGCATTCCGCCGCATGATCCCGCCACTTGGAAACCAGTTCATCATCAGTTTGAAAGATACATCAATCTTTGCGATTATTTCATTAAATGAAGTAACCTATCTCATCAGACAGTACGTAAGCACCACAGCGAGTCCGTTCGTACCGTATATCATGCTTTGTCTTGCATATCTGGTAATTACAATACCGGCCATGGTAATACTGAGGCGTATTGAAAGGAAGTTGGACGTATAATGATACAAGTCAGAGATTTACATAAGTCGTTTGGTGACCTGGAAGTATTAAAAGGCATTGATGCAGATGTGAAAGAAAAAGAAGTGGTCTGTGTTATCGGCCCCTCCGGATCAGGTAAAAGTACGTTTCTCCGCTGTCTTAATATGCTTGAAGAAATTACTTCAGGTGAAGTTGTCATTGATGGAGAGAAGCTGACCGATCCAAAAGTGAACATCAATAAACTCAGATCCCGGGTAGGTATGGTATTTCAGCATTTTAACCTGTTCCCTCATATGACTGTCCTTGAGAACGTCATGCTTGGGCCGTTAAAAGTGAAGGAAATGAAAAAAGCCGAAACCGAAGAACTGGCTCTTGCCTTACTGGAAAAAGTCGGTCTTTCCGATAAAGCTCATGTGTATCCAGGAAGCTTATCCGGCGGACAAAAGCAGCGTGTCGCCATTGCCCGTGCTCTTGCCATGAATCCAAAAGTAATGCTCTTCGATGAGCCTACTTCGGCTCTCGATCCGGAGCTTGTCGGCGGCGTTCTGGAAGCCATGAAAGATCTTGCCAAAGAAGGAATGACCATGGTCGTTGTTACACACGAAATGGGATTCGCCCGGGAGATGGGCGACCGTGTAATCTTTATGGACCAGGGAAAAATCATGGAAGAAGGCAAACCGGAGGAGATTTTTGATAACCCTCAGAACCCGCGTACTCAGGATTTCCTGAGGATGGTGTTGTAGTATTTTAGAAGAAGCCCGGGGGCCGGCAGAGGTACTCGTGCTTCTTCCAGTTTGTATCGAAAAATGTCGTATTCTCTTTAAATCGGCTGAAAGTCTGCATAATAAACCAGCAATTCTCCATAAACTTCCGCTAAGTCTGCATAAATCGTCCAAAGTTCTCCATAAATCCACAAAAGCTCTCCATAAAAACCTCCCCTTCTATCAATCTCCAAGAATACAACTCTCTAAATCTGTAATTACTAAAGAAAACCCTTTACGTTTGGAGAGTATCTCTCATGGAGCCTTCTTTTCTTGATATGACCATCAAGCTCATTCTCGAATTCTTCTTTCTCTTTCTCATTACAAGACTGCTTGGACGAACGACCATCAACCAGCTCACTCCTTTTGACTTTGTTTCACCAATTGTATTGTCTGAGCTTCTTGGAAATGCCGTCTTTGAACAAAACGTTCCTGTCTATTTTATCGTCTACTCCATTTTCCTATGGGGAATCCTCCTTGTGATTATGGAAAAAGGATTATTGAAGATGAAGGGGCTGAGGGGACCCTTGGAAGGAAAGCCTGCGATTGTCATCCGTGATGGGAAGATTGACCGCAAAGAGCTGAAGAAAACCCGGATGAACATCAACCAGCTTATGAGCCTTCTGATACAGAGTGAAATTTTCTCTACTCTACTCTTCTCAGCTCAGCCAAAGATTGATTCTTCTTTGCTCTCCCTGCTTTAGAGAAAAAGATGAAACATGAAACACACTCAATTGATTCTCCTCCTATTCCTCTCAAACAATTTATAGAGAAGCTCCCTTTTGACTGAGTACGTGATAGACATCCTGCTTGCTTTCGACGATAAAAGAGGGTTTTGGTTTACCGCGGTTTTCCCTGTGTCCTGCAAGGTGTACATCACTTGTTTCCCAGGCTTTCCAGTCCTCTTCAGACTCCTACCGGATCATAACAATCACTTCTTCATTTCCCCGACGTTGTTTTTTTTCTAAGTACACTTTGAGCGAGAAATCCGGGCTGTTCTTCAATAATTCCCTTCCCGGCAAACCTCTCTACCATTTTCTCACTGTGACCCTCTACTACTGTGGTTGTTTTCAATTGAATAAACATTACTTTTCCTCCTTACGCCATATAAGATTGTCTGTTATTATAATTGATAACGATTATCACTATCAACAAAGTTTTAGAATTGTGAGGATGGAACCATGTGGAAAAATAAAAACGTATGGATTTTATTAATAGGAGAGTTCGTCGCAGGTGTGGGATTATGGTTAGGGATTATAGGAAACCTGGAGTTTATGCAGGCTCTTGTTCCCTCTGATTTTATGAAGTCTCTCATTCTTGCTTCCGGTCTTGTGGCAGGTATAGCTATAGGACCATGGGCCGGACGGATAACAGATCGCTTGAAGAAAAAGACGGTGATGCTCGCTGCAGGCTTTGTTCGTTCCATCAGCGTTTGTTTTATGTTTGTTGCAATACATAATGAGTCCGTCTTATGGATGGTCGTTTTTCTTATTACTATTCAGCTTTCAGCAGCTTTTTATTTTCCTGCACTGCAAGCAGCGATCCCCCTTGTTGTGCAGGAAAAAGACCTGATGGAACTCAATGGTGTATATATGAACGTGTCTACCCTGTCACGGATAGGAGGAACAGCTGCAGCTGGTGCCCTCCTCGTCGTCATCTCCTTGACTATGCTCTATTTAGCGTCATTAATCGCATACATGGCCCTATTTATATTGACGTTGTTTCTGACCATTAAAGAAGAGAACCCGAGACAAAAACACAACAGCACAGAAGAAATGGAAACATCGTTTAGAGACGTCTTCCCGGTCATAAAAAGAATGCCAATCGTTTATATGACACTCACAATGGCCGTTATTCCTCTCCTTTTTTTAGGAGGGTTTAACTTAATGGTGATAAATATAAGTGAAATCCAAAACAGTGCAGAAATAAAAGGGGTACTCTATGCTGCTGAAGGTACTGCCTTCATGCTTGGTGCCTTTTTTGTGAAATGGATCAGTCAAAAGCAATCACACTACCACATTCTATTCTTTTGTTCATTTTTAGTCGGGGCTTCTCAGTTGCTCCTCTACTTTGCTCATATTCCTGTGATTACCATTCTTGCATTCATTCTTTTTGGATTTGCGGTAGGATGCTTCTTCCCTTCGGCAGCCACTATCTTCCAAACGAAAGTACCGAAAGAGTTCCACGGCCGGTTCTTCTCATTTAGAAATATGTTGGACAGGGTTATTTTTCAAGTTGTCTTGATCATGACAGGAGCCATGCTCGATATTATTGGTTTATCACATATGGCAGTTATTATTGGTATCGTTTCGATTATGACTACCGTCATGTTCCTGATTGTATTCAGAAGAAATAAGGAAGAGGGGAATATGGAAGTAAGCAGGGCAGGCTAAACAGCAGATCAGTTAAAATATTTAATGAGTATCCCTATAAGTCAGTAAATTTCTTTTACTAAACCGGAAGTGTAATGGGCAGCAGCTGAACGCCAGCAGCGAGACTCCTGCGACAGTGACTAGCAAAACATCGTGAGTCCTCTGCGAGTTGCTTCGACGCATAACACTTCGAAGCGTTACTTTTAGAGGAAAAAGCAAGGTTCTTTCTCCCTGCCGGCACCATCGCAGAAAGCGAGCGGATGGCGTTCAGCGGAGCTTCATCACACATAAACTGACATAAGGGTATACTCATTAAACATTTAGTCATGCATATCTATCATTCTTGCGAATAAAATGCTCCAAAAATGAGAATACTAGAAAAAACTTCCCGTTTGGAGAGAACATCTCATGGAGCCTTCTTTTCTTGATATGACATTCAAACTCATTCTCGGATTCTTCTTTCTCTTTCTCATTACAAGACTGCTTGGACGAACGACTATCAACCAGCTCACTCCTTTTGACTTTGTTTCAGCAATTGTATTGTCTGAGCTTCTTGGGAATGCCGTCTTTGAACAAAACGTTCCTGTTTATTTCGTCGTCTACTCGATTTTCCTATGGGGAATTCTCCTTGTGATTATGGAAAAAGGACTATTGAAGTTGAAGGGGCTGAGGGGACCGTTGGAAGGAAAGCCTGCGATTGTCATTCGTGATGGGAAGATTGACCGCAAAGAGCTGAAGAAAAACCGGATGAACCTCAACCAGCTTATGAGCCTTCTTAGACAGAGCGAAGTTTTCTCTGTGAGAGAGGTCGCGTTTGCTATTCTTGAATCAAACGGCGGCATCAGCATACTGAAAAAATCAAAGTATCAAAAAGTCACCATTGAAGACTTGAAGCTTCAGGAACCTCCTGTCTACCTCCCTGTGAGCGTCATTTTAGACGGGGAGGTTCTTGAGGATAACCTTCAGGAGCTGGGCTTGACCCGTCCCTGGCTCACAAACGAACTCAGTGCCCGGGGAATCTACGAACCCCGCAACGTCATGTACGCCGATTACCTTGAAGGGGACGGATTGTTTGTGGTTAAAATGTCGGGAGTAAAAGAAAATTCCTGATGATTTTATCAAAAAAAGCCGTGGCTTGAATTCTTTCCCTGCCACGGCTCCTATATTTATTTATATCCCTTCCCCCATATCCTGATAGCTGCTTGATACTTTTTGATAGATATACGAGATCCCGAGCAAGGTTACTCCAAAACCAAAGTAGGCAGCAATCTGGCTTACTTCGGTTAAAAACGACAGATCGTATAAAAACAGCTTTCCCGTAGTAAAGAGGGTCAACCCAAGACCGATCCGGCGTATATAGACGTACTTCTTTTTAAACCCGTAAAGAATGTAACCCACCGCTACCACTAAAAAGATGGAGCTGAATACAAAACCAACGTCCCCGAGCTGGAATTGGACAGTTACGAATGCGCCAAGAACAATGAGGAAATAGACAGCCAGTATTGTTGGAAAGAGGCCTGAGTAACGGTCACGCAGAAATCTTCCCAGCAACTCCCGTCCTATCAAGAAGACCAAAATATTAAACGCAACCAAAAGCCCCAGTGCCATCACGTTCACAATCGTATTTTCCGTCATCACCGGCTCCAGTGCCGGCATTGTGAGGGTAATGATAAATCCGATAAAGCTTCCAATTCCGTAAAGAAATGTGCTGAAATACCCGATTACCCGATCATAAAGAACTTTCCAACGGGAGAGGACGTAGCCGGTCCCAACTGTAATGAATGCGACTATCAGAGTGTGATAAAAAGTAAGGTAGCTGAACGTCATGGGAACCCACTCATGATAATAGTAGCTGCTCTGATAAATGACATAAACCCAAAGATTAAACACCGCCAGGTACTTTACAGCCCTTGGGAGCTGTTTCATCCAATTGAATACTCCTTCTCCTTCCAGACGTTTACGTGCATAATAGACAGCTAACGTGAGAAGTCCGGCAGTTACAGCAAAATAGCGAAGATTAAAGGACTCAGACATCCCCCACTGTGAAGCCGTAATATACAGCACTTCCATAATAAACGCCGCCATTGTTAAGAAAAGGATACCCCAGCCCGCCCGTTCAAGGTTCGGAAGTTTCTCCCGGTTCGCATAAACGATTAAGACAAAGGCTTCAATTAACCACCCTAGGACGAACCATTCTGCTTCAAATTGGAACGGGATCACGAGCACAGCAAATGTAACCGCCGTAGCGTAAAACAAAATCCTGGCTTGTTTTTCCCGGGGCACTCTCTTCTCAACAAATTTGCCCAACCCTGCGTAAAGAACACAAAAGAGAGCGGCAAGTATACCCGTAAAACTGCCCCAATTAAGATCGTAAAACAAATAATACATCACAGAACATCCAAGGACTGTGTTTAATCCGAGCATCGTCACATCCATCCACCTGAGCTTTTGCTTGTGAATGAACGGATACCCGAGCGTCACCACTGTATAGACCGCAAATGTGAGCACAGCGTAAATCATGCTGATTCCCGCACTTCCCGCCAGCGCAATCAGGATAAGAAACGCCGGAATGTGGAAGGCAAAGCTGATATAGCTGACAATGTTCCACCGCTTCTTAAAAGATATCCATAGTATAGCACCATTTAAAATAATCAGGTACAGCATCGCTGCATAGACCGAAAACACTTCAAGCCCGAATGCGGACATATAAGAATAAAAAGGAATGTAGCCTCCCACAAGTCCCAGGGAGATCACCGTTCTTGAGCTGTAACGCAAAGAAAGTAAAACCGCTGCAGCAGTTACGGCAACTGACAGACCAAGAGCTGTGTACAGCCCGATAATACTGAGGAGGAAATAACTGAAGAAAACCGAACCATACAGAACAGCTGTCCCTCCGCCTATAAGGCCCAAACCAAAGGTTTTCTTGTGTTTACGAATAAACCACTCTCCCCCGGCCAGCATCATCAGTCCCAGCCCAAAAAACGTTGCCCCTTTCAGCTCTTCTGTAAACCAGTTTGTATAAGAATGCCTGAAAGCCGCAGCGACCCCAAGTACAATCAGAATAATCCCGATCTTATTAATCCAATTGAGACCGATCAGCATTTCAAGCTGGTTTTGTTTCATTCTTTTCTGCATTACTTTTTCTGAAACCGGCTCATTTCCAATCGCATTGAAAGCCGCGCTGTTCTCCTGCCTCCATTCTCTTTCCTTTAAAAGAAGGGCTTCTTTATGGATTCTGATATTCTCCTCAACTTCCCTGGAAAGCTGTTTCATTTTTGCTGAGAGCTCCAGGCTCAAACCATCGAGTTCATGTTCGGCACGCTTACGGAGATCAGCTATTTTACTCCGGGACTCATGTTCAAGGTTTGTGAGCCTGTTTTCGTGAGGTTTCATTCCCTCGCCAAAATAGGTTTGCACCTTCTTTTTGGAGATGTTCACAATGTTCCACTTTTCGTTTAACATCTGTTCCTGCAAAGCCATTCGCATTTTTTGGTTTTCTTCTTTAAGCTTCTCGTGATCTTTGCCTAAGCGGTCCGCCCGTCCTTTATACTCACTTGCCATTTCCCGAAGCTTCGTATTTTCCCCAATGACGTCGTTGGATTCGAATTCAATTAGAAGCGCTTCATACTCTTTCGTCAGTTGCTCCTGTGCCAACTTCATCTGCTTTAACTGTGCTTCAAACCGCTCCATCCCCGCATCCTCCCAATGGAAAAGTTCTACTTTTTTCCATTATACTTCATAAATAGCCTAATACGTTTGACTATTCTGAATTTTATCCACTTCATAAACATATTTTATTTTTCTCTCTTCTGTTCAGTTATGAAAGACAAATCCAATCAAATATATGCCTGAAAGCCTATCTCAATTCTGTTTCACGTGAAACAAAGACAAAAAAAGGACCAACCAGCAGTAGTCTGGTCAGTCCTCTTTGATAATGTTCTATTGTGTTTGTTTGATCTTTTCAACCAGCGTTTGAAGTTCAGGGTTCATCCCTTTAACCGCTTCGCCTTCAAAGACCGTTACAGGTACTCCCATAATGCCGAACCCTTCTACTTCTTTTTGATACTCACGGCTGCTCATCACATCACGCACTTCAAAATCAATGTTGTTTTCCTTGAGCATTTGCTTGACGATGTCACATTCCACACAGTTTTGCGTTGAATAAACGATCACTTGAGACATGATTATCACTCCGTTATGTTTACTTTCTTCCATTGTAAAGGCATGGATATACTTTGTCCAAGGTCTTTCCACCTTCTAATTGACAGCCTCTCTTCCTTCCGGTTAAATTACAGATGTAAGGAAGTGACGAACGTGAATCAGATTGATGAAGGGAAGCAGCACCACCGTATGCGGGAATGGAAAAAAGCCATTGCGTGCTACGAAACATACATAAAAGAATCTAAAGGTACCGCTCCTGATCAGGTGTTTCAACTCCTGGCACGGGCACTGCGTTTTAACGGACACCCGAAAAGGTCCCTTACTGTTATTCAACAGGGGTTAAACCAGTTTCCGGAAAGCGAAACTCTCTTAGTGGAGCTGCACCAGCATTATGACTTTACCGCTGAATGGAAAAAAGCAAAATCAGTTGCAAAGAAACTGGTGAAATCAGACCCCGGGAAACCTGATTACCTCTTTCGCATGGGACGGACCTACTCCTTTCTTGATGACTACTCCAAAGCAAGACAAACATATAAAAAGGCACTTGAACGAAAGCACCTTACATCCTTTTCTTCATTAATTGAAAAAATTGAGGACAGTTTTCCTGACTCGTCTTCTTCATACACATCCCATTACCGCTATGTAGACGGTATAAATAACTTTGGCGCTATTTTTCATGAAAATGCGCATCATCGCTATTTCACGAAAATTTCAAGCCTGACCGGGAAAAAGAACGGAGCTGCCAGGGAGGAGTCTTTTTATATGGAGGTGTGTTCCGATTTCCCTGAGCTTAAAGCGTTGGTGCCGGGTTTTGTGAACACCCGGCATCTTGACGGTCTCAGCTATCTGACGATTGAGATGATCAATGCCACCCCCAGCGATAAAAAGCATGCACAGCAGGCCGTGAGGGCTTCACACAAACTTACGCGTGTTTCCTATAACGATATCAAGCAGCTTGAACATCGCATTGAAGTGCTTGAAGAAGAACGGCGTTATATGAAAACGTTTGGATGATGTATTGAACAGCAGGTCCTGGAGACTTACCAGACCTATTCGGATTTTTACGGAAGGGTTCAAAAAGGAAGACTAAAAGCAAGGAGGGCTGTCTCACCCAAAGTGGAGACAGCCCTTCTTTCCACATCAAAAGGAGAATTTCCCTTTAACGCCAAACATCTAAAATAAAGCCTATCAGCGTAAATGTCACAACATGGTACCCGGCATTAATAAGAAAAAATTTTACCGGTTTTCGTTCAAACAAATAGGTAATACCCATAGCAGCCGCCACCCAGAAAAGCCCTGCCATAAATCCTGCCGAAGCTCCAATCGCCGCATTCCTCTCAGGACCAAGAAACACAACAAGCACCCAGGCAATGACAAAGGACAGCACAAAGGCTCACCCGAAAATAGCTCCCATGTCCCCCTTTCTTTACGGTTGGTTCTTATTACCTACTATCATTTATTCTTGAAAATGCAGTGATCATCTAGTAATTTAGCCCTTTGTTCCTGTCAGTCTGACTATTCGTTCTTAAAGAAACCTGATGGCTTGATTTTCCACCTCTGTTCATTTATGCTTCAAGTAGTTTCATATACAAGTTCCACTAGGGGTGCCCGGGCAAGGGCTGAGACAAGCATGGCTTGATCCCTTTGAACCTGATCTAGTTCATACTAGCGTAGGGAAGTGGTATCGCAGTACTTCAGCATGCCTATTTGCGATCCTCGCCCTTCTTATCTTTATGAGAAGGGCGTTTTTTTACCTCCTTCCTTACAACTGGAGCTTGTAAAATATAAAGGAGGGCATTATCGATGAGTTTTACAAAACAATTGCGAGAAGAAGCAGACCCGTTATTTCAAAAGGTTTACGAACATCCCTTCGTTCAGGGAATTCGTAACGAAACACTGGAAAAAGAACAGCTGATTCACTATGTAAAGCAAGATTATGAGTATTTAAATGCCATGATTCAGACAAGGGCGCTGACAATGGCGAAATGTACAACCCGAGAAGAGATGACGCTGCTAAACGAGGGCATCGGCTTTATCCTTAACGATGAAACCCATCCACACAATAATTTCTGTTCCGTGGCCGGTGTGTCATTTGAAGATCTTCAAGGGCAGCCATTAGCTCCCGTCGCCCACCACTACAGCCAGTTTATGATGCAGACAGCCAGTAACGGCACTTTGGGAGAGGCTTTGGCCGCAGCCCTTCCCTGCCCGTGGATTTACCTCGATATCGGTGAGCGGATGATCAAAGAAATCAATCATAACAAAAACCACCTTTTTTTTGACTGGATCGCCTTTTACGGAGCTCAGGAGATGCCCCGGATTAACCAGACAACCGAATGGCTCGATGAACTCGCTGAAAAAGCCGGTCACGAGGAGCGTGAGAAAATGCGCTCCCACTTCCTTACTGCCTGCCGCCTTGAATACATGTTTTTTGACATGGCCTATCACAAACACGATTGGCCGATTTAATAATATAAAAGGATATCTTCTTTCCCTGGCGAATCCATTAACGGTAGATTGGAAAGGAGCGGTCCCCTATGGAATCAGCCATTCAAAGGGTAGGACAGATCGGCATCCCTGTTCAAGAAATCGAACGGGCTGTACGCTTTTACAAAGAAAAACTCGGTCTCCCCCTCTTGTTCAGCACCGGCAGCATGGCCTTTTTTGACTGTGAAGGCTTGAGGCTCATGCTGACCTTGCCGGAAAAAGAAGCGTTTGGTCATCCAAGCTCGGTTATCTATTTCACGGTTAAAGATATCCGAAAAGCTTATGAAGATTTACAGCAAAAGAGCGTTGTATTTATTGATGAGCCGCATGTGGTCGCTAAAATGGGAAATACGGAGACATGGATGACTTTTTTTAAGGACGGAGAAGGAAATACACATGCTTTTATAAGTGAAATTAAAGCGAAGTAATGTCGTCAATGAGGGCAACACATAAGGGATAATCCCTGTGTGTTGCTCTCTTTTTGTCTCTATAGATGTTTACGTTATCCATATGTATGTTGCCACAAAATAAAGGAGTGAGTAAATAAATGGACAATGTCATAGATTTTTTCAACGGCAAGTCAATAAAAAAATGGAAACACAAGATTGCGAGAAAAATAATCTCAAAACAGCATCTGACGGCGTATACATTGGTAATATGGGACGGCCCAATGGCGGCAAAAATCAAGGATTTAATAAGACAGCTCGAGTTTAGAAGTGAAACTAAATGCCCAGTGGAAGGCACTGCTATAAAAGTGAACTGATCTCAGATGCTCTGGAGGATCTGCAATTTCCTTATGAAATAGAAGGGAAAGAAATAGACGTTTTGATAGGTGAAGACGGTCATGTGTGGGTTGTTTACAAAAGTGATTAACTAGAATTATGTAGTTTTTTGTCGAATCGCGTTGATTTTATACACAAAGTATTCTATGATAAATAAATAATTTTCTGAAAATACAGGAGGGATGCAAAACGTCATGGATATGTTAAATGACATTATCTGGTCTTACTTTGTAATTTACGGTTTATTGGGTCTTGGTCTCTACTTTACGTATAAAACAGGATTCATTCAGTTTCGTTACTTAAAAGAAATGGTAAGAGTCATCTTCGAGAAATCCCCTGAAGCTAAAAAGGGAGAAAAATCGATATCATCATTTAAATCTTTCTGTATCGGATCGGCTACACGAATCGGGACGGGGAACCTTGCCGGTGTGGCTGTAGCTGTTACGCTCGGCGGTCCCGGTGCTGTCTTTTGGATGTGGGTTGTAGGCTTGCTCGGAGGCGCTACCAGCTTTATTGAGAGCACCCTCGCGCAGGTCTATAAAGTAAAAGACAAAGACACGCCCGGGACATTCCGGGGCGGACCTGCCTACTACATTACAAAAGGCCTCAACAAAAAATGGCTTGGTGTAATCTTTGCGGTTCTTATCGCCTTTACCTTCGGACTTATCTTTAACTCGGTCCAGAGTAATACGATTTCCGCAGCTTTTGAAGGGGCCTTCGGATTCAATACAACAGCAACAGGTATTGTCCTTGTCATTCTATCCGGTATCGTCATTTTTGGCGGTGTGCACCGGATCGCAAACGTAACGAGTGTGGTCGTACCGATTATGGCTGTTCTTTACATTGCTGTCGCTCTTTTTGTTTTAGTAACGAACATTTCCCAGCTTCCAGCCGTGCTGAGCCTGATCGTAAACAGTGCATTCGGTCTTGAGCAGGCTGTCGGCGGTGGTATCGGAGCTGCCATTATGCACGGAGTGAGACGGGGACTCTTCTCGAATGAAGCTGGTATGGGTAGTGCCCCTAACGCAGCAGCGACTGCACATGTTTCCCACCCTGCCAAGCAAGGGTTTATTCAAACGTTGGGTGTGTATATCGATACGTTAGTTGTGTGTACCGCTACTGCCTTTATCATTCTCATTTCAACCGACCTTTCCCAGGCAGGAAATGAGGAAGGAATTAATCTTCTCCAGACGTCACTGAGTACGCAAATCGGCGGCTGGGCGAGCATTTTCATCGCAGTTGCCGTCTTCCTGTTTGCTTTCAGTTCCATTATCGGAAGCTACTATTACGGGGAAACAAACATTCAGTTTATTAAAGATAACAAAACGGTTCTTAATTTGTACCGCTTCGCCACGATGGGTTTTGTGATGATCGGAGCCGTTGCAAGTCTCGGGTTTGTCTGGGAGCTTGCGGATATCTTCATGGGTCTGATGGCCATCATTAACCTTGCGGCTATCGCCCTCTTAAGCGGAATTGCGGTTAAAACACTAAAAGACTATCAAGCACAACGGAAACAAGGCCTCAATCCGACCTTCAACGCTTCCAGACTCGGTATTAAAAATACGGAGTGCTGGGAGGAGAAAGAAGAAAAGAAAGAGCGGATTGTGTCTTAATTTACATTAGATATAAAAAAGTTGCACTGGGACAAGTCTCACGTGCAGCTTTTTTCATTTGCATTTTTTTGTAAAAATAAAGGTGATAACACATCAGCGTTGAATGGTATTAGCAAATAAACCAAAATTGACATTCCTGTAAACTGCAAAAATGGGAGGAAGATAATGGAGACCATTAAAAATGAAATCATGCAGCTGGAACAAGAACTGCTGGAGAAGAAGCGGAAAATAAAGCAGTTACGCAGGCAGATCCAGGGAGAGCCTGTCCGAAACTACTGTTTTTTATCCTCTAATAATAAGGAAGTTACCATCCTCGACCTGTTTGGTGACCACGATGAATTAATTGTGATTCACAATATGGGAAAAAGCTGTCCATACTGCACGATGTGGGCTGATGGGTTTAACAGTATCTATCACCATATTCGAAAAAGAGCCGCCTTTGTCGTTGCCTCTCCTGATCTTCCTTCGGTGCAGGAAGACATCTCAGCTGAACGGAGCTGGATTTTTCCCATGGTTTCAACCACAAACAACACCTTTACTGAAGATACAGGCTTTAAAAAAGATGACCTTACCTCCCCCGGGGTTTCTGTTTTTACAAAGGATAAGGATCAAAACCTCTTTCACCACACCTCCTCCAGGTTTGGACCGGGAGATGAGTACTGCGTTGTCTGGTCATTATTCGACCTCCTCCCTACAGAGTCCGAAGGCTATCATCCTGAGAAAAAAATAAATAAAAAATCACCTTTCCAACTTACCAATAATGTTGCGATACAAGTTAATGATTATGAAAACGCCCTTCACTTCTACCAAAATGTGATTGGCATGAAACTCAATACTATTAACGAAAACGAAGCAAAACTTTCGATTAATCAAACTCATTTCTTTTTAGAAAACCACCCTTCACAATCACGTACCTTCTTTGAATTTGCTGTCGATGACTTCCAACCGGCTATCGACCTGTTAATTCAAGAAGGATGCAAGGTCACTAAAACATACAGCGAAACCAGCGTCATGATTGAAGACCCCTACGGTATGGCGTTTCACGTGTTTGAAGCAGGATAAGTGGGATACCCTGAGAAACCCTCTTCAGTTGTAAAATTAAATTCATCCCTGTAAAAAAGACGTTGTTATAGAATAACATCATGAAGACCTTTGACGTAAACACAATGAAGCTGCGTACTTTTAAAACAACAATTGAATTTCCTGAGTTTGAAAAGACACTGAACATTTTAATAAAAAAATTCTTCATCTGAGTATTTATAAACCTCAGCGCATCACTGCTGATAATCCTATCATTCTCAGCAGCATTCTTATAGGAAACTCAAAGGAAGAGATTATTCAAATGGAGCATGAAATAGAAAACATGCTGAATATAAAGGAGCATTCATAATCATCTTATATGATACAGGAAAGACTGCCCTCAATTGAAGTCGGGGCAGTCTTTATTACTTTATATTATTGTATTCTACATAGGTGTATCGTCTTACTGTACGTTTCTTTACAAATCCATATTCCAGAAAGAGCGATAGACTGCTTTGGGTACAATAAGCGTACATCCTTTTGGATCCAGTTCCCTTTATTTTCTTTATTCTCTTCAACCTTTCAGTAAACAACTTTCTATAAACACCCATACCCCGATATTCTTTCAGCACTATATCACTTTTAAAAACAATACCTTTCTTTGTTCTGCGATAGGCAACAACACCAATTAATGTAGTGTTATCGTAAGCTCCCAGCCAGGACATTCCTATAAAATCTCTTAATTTCAGACCTTCTGCTTTATAGGCATTTTTTAATATGAGAGCCGTTTTATAGTTAATTCTTTTAATCACGATCTCCATTTACGAGCTCACCCCTTGGAATATAGAACCTTTTTAATAGTATATTCTGAGATGTGAAAATGGTATGGACAGTTAACTTCAGATCCTTTTAAGGAGCTAACGAAAATGAGTATGATTCTTTTATTACTGATGTTTTCATTGATAAAGCAGATAAACCCGACGCTAGGACAGTACCTGGGAGATTGTTAACTTCTATCAAATAAGAATATATTTTCACACCTGCTTACCCTGCTCAAAAAAAAACAGGGCATTCGCTGTAAAACACAACACGAATGCCCTGTTACGATGATAGTCAGAACGCCGGAATGGCAGTCTCATCGTAGTTTTCTTCTAAAAATTCACGTACTTCATCACTTGTCATGGCTTCAGCCAGCTTTTGAATGGCCTCGGAGTCCGCATTGTCTTCACGGGCCACCAGAGTAATCGCAAACTCGTTATCGGTTCCTTCAGTGAGAAGGGCATCGCTTTTTGGAGTAAGCCCGAGAGGTGCCGCATAGGCCGGTGTCATGACAACAGCATCGGCATCATCGTACGTTCTCGCCAGCATCAGAAGATCGACTTCTTCAAACTCATAGTCGTTCGGGTTATCGATGATATCTTCTTTCGTGTAATAGTTACCTGTTTTCTCCTGCAACTCAATCACTCCGTGCTGATCAAGAATAGCCAGTGAACGGTCGATGTTTGATACGTCATTGGCAATCGCAATAACAGAGCCTTCCGGAATGTCATCGACCTCATCATACTGCTCGGAATACACCCCGTAGTTGGCAAAATAAATCTCTTCAATGCCGACTAGGTTTGCATCGTTGTTTAGGTTGTATTCTTCCATGTAAGGGACGTGCTGAAAGAAGTTCGCATCCACTTCTTCATTCGCCAGAGCCGTGTTTGGCTGGACATTGTCCCCCAGCACTTCAATTTCAAGCTCAATGCCTTCTTCTGCCAGCATTGGCTCAACAAGCTCAAGAATTTCAGTCATTGGCGGGATCAAAGTAGCCACCGTTAATGTCACTTCTTCTTCGGGCTCGTCCTGCGCTTCTTCTGTATCGTTTCCTTCATTTTCCTGACCACCACAAGCAGCCAAAAAGAACACACTCATCGTCATGAGTAAAAATAGCTTTTTCATCGTATTTCCTCCTGTGTATTACCTTTTATCAATCTTTCTTGCTATAGTCATCCCCGTAAATTGAATGGTCTGTACAAGGATAACCATAATCACGATCATATACATCATTAACTCGGTTTTGAACTGCTGATAGCCAAAGCGGATCGCAAAGTCTCCGATCCCGCCGCCACCGACGACACCCATAATCGTCGAGTAGGAAATAAAGCTGATTGTGGACGTGGTCAGTCCAACCACAAGCCCAGAGCGGGCCTCCACGTACAAAAACTTAAAAATCACAGACTTCACCGATGCTCCCATGGAAACGGCCGCTTCCAATACCCCTTTTGGCACGTCCAACAGGGTTTGTTCCACGAGCCTGGAGTAATGGGCAATCGCAATGATCGCCAGCGGGACTGTCGCCGCCGCTGTTCCGATCGCCGTTCCGATAATGAACCGGGTAAAAGGAATCAAGAACACGACCAAAAGCAAAAACGGAAACGACCGGATGATATTGACCAACAGGTTTAGCGTGGAAAAGGCCACTCGGTTCTCAAGAAGATTTCCTTTTCTGCATAAGAACAACAGCGTTCCTACCGGTAAGCCAAGCAAGACCGCGGCGAGGATGGATACGCCCACCATAATGAACGTTTCACCCATGGCCTGCCATATTTGAGCTTCATATTGAACGAAAATGTCAGGCACGGTCCACTTCTCCATCCTTGGCGAGCTGGTCTACGAAGTACTTTGGATTGTTGTCGATATGCTGGATGCCTTTGGGCTTTGTTCTCACCGTCTCATACACTTCCCCGTTCGCCATGACGGTCACTTGCGTGCATAAGCTTTTAATCACGTCCATCTCGTGACTCACAATCACAATCGTTACACCAAGCCGCTTGTTCACGTCTTCCAGTACTTTGAGCACTTCAGCCGTCGTATTCGGGTCCAGTGACGACGTTGGCTCATCGCACAACAAAAACTCGGGCTTGTTCGCCAGTGCCCGAGCAATGGCCACACGCTGCTTTTGTCCTCCGCTTAACTGGGCCGGGTACTTTTTCATAAAGTCCTCAAGCCCGACAAAGCGAAGACACTCCTCCACCCTGCTCCGCCGTTCTTTTCGCGGGTAGTTGGAGAGCTCAAGTGACACAGCGATGTTTTCATAGACCGTTTTATTGGCTACCAGGTTAAACCCTTGAAAGATCATTCCAATCGATTTCCGGGCGTCACGAAGCTTCTTCCCGCGAAGTTTGGTCAAATCCCGACCGTTCACTTCCACCGCTCCCGAGTCCGGAACCTCCAGCAGATTGATTAACCGAAGGAGCGTCGACTTCCCCGCCCCACTCGCGCCGATAATACCGTATATCTCGCCTTTATCGATCGTAAGCGACACGTCTTTGATCGCTTCAAACTGTTCAAACCGTTTATTTACGTGATGCAATTGAATCATAAAAAAACCCCTTTCTTCAGTTGAAAGGTGATCACAACGGTCCTTATTATAGCTTATTTTGGTGGGGGTTGTCACTGTGGGAGCTTTATCTATAAACATTCGCACAACGGTTTTTAAACCTTAGACATCTTTTCAGGTTAAACCAACATTCGATTTCAATGATCTTTAGTGTAATTAATTGTCGATAACATTTTGTACCTATTTTCATTACACCCATATATAATTCAAATTAGAGACATTGCACCATTATTTTCTCAGTGGCCACAGAAAAGAAGGATCAAAGTCTTAGGCATTATATAGGGGAAGCGATGAAGTATAGCCCTTAATTGGACACCTTGGGTTATATGAAGCCAGTGGTGTAACCGGCCCTCTTACTTAAGTTTTATAAATAACAATTTATTTAAGAGGAGAAATGATCATGAAAAAGATTTTATCGGGATTAACAGCAGGAGCATTGGCAATGTCATTATTTATCGGTTCAGCATTTGCAGGTGGAACAATCGATTATTCTAATGGACAGGGCTTTGTCGGTAAAGGAGATGTCCAGTCTGTTTTAGGGTACAATAATGCACAATTACAGCAGAATGCTGAAAATCTAAAATTCACCTATGAATCTGTAGACACGTATGAAATTACAGTTGAGTGGACCACCGGTGAAGGAACAAAAGGGGAAAAAACTCACACTGTTGAACACACAAGAAATTCAACTTTTTCAAGTGATGTTGATTACGACACTAGAAAGGCGAAACAAGTTACTGGGTTTAATTTAATTGGTTTCGATAATGTCTCTACGAAAGGAAACGTTCCAAAATATGGTGATGAATTCCCTGGAAATTCAGGCCATACAGTTAAAAGTGTCGAGCATGTTTCAAGTACCGGTACACTATACGTAAATGGAAAAGTAATTCAATAAGTCCCAATCATAAAATCATGTAACTTAATTGAGATGCTGACTTTGTTACTTTGAAAAACGATAAATAAATAAAAATAGAAAAGACCTTATCATTTGAACTATGATGAGGTCTTTTTGTTTGGTAAGCTACTTTACTTACTCTATTTAAGCTAATCTCCCATATCCCCAATTGGAACAGTATGCTACTTCTGGTACAATGATACCAATTAAATCCATACTCATAGAAAGGACTGCCAGAATGAAACCAGGAATCTATGAGGAAATCATTAGTCAGAAACTACAAAGAGAGTTAACTGATACAAGTGTAGATTTTGATATCGGTCGAATGCCTTTGGATGTGGAAGAGGCAAGAAAAGTCTTATCTTCTTACATAAGCACTGTTACTAGAAAAGCTTTGAAGCATGTCCGTGAGCAAGAACAAGATGATAACCACGCATTACTTAAGCAGATTAAAACCTGTAATGAAGTGATTGACCTTCTCAGTGAAAGACTGGATGAAGAGGAGTTTGAATCTCTACGGATCGCTGAAGAAGGTGAAGTGCTGACTCATGTTTATTTAAAATTAAACACCACAAGAAGTATAAAGAAGCAGTCCATCGTTCGTCCAGTAACACCGATATCTGAGAGTTCTTTGTTCACTGGTTCCAGCTATGAGCCAAATATGCTAGGTGAGTTGAAAAAAGAAATCCTCTCTTCTGATTCGATTGACATGCTTGTTTCCTTTATTAAATGGAGCGGTCTCCGTATTATTCTGGATGAACTGAAGACCTTTACTGAAAATGGAGGAAGCCTCAGAGTTATCACCACTTCCTATATGGAGGCAACGGATTATAAAGCCATACAGGAGCTCAGCCGGCTGTCAAACACAGACATCCGAATCTCCTATGACGTGAAAAGAACGAGACTTCATGCAAAAGCCTATCATTTCAAAAGAGTAACGGGGTTCAGTACAGCTTATATCGGTTCTTCCAACCTTTCAAATCCTGCTCTCACCTCTGGTTTGGAATGGAATCTGAAAATAACAGAAAAGGATTCTTTTGATGTACTGAAAAAATGTGAAGCCACTTTTGAAAGCTACTGGAATGACCGGGAGTTTAAAGCATTTCATCATGAAAATAAGGAAGATCAAAAAACATTGAAGCTGGCCCTGGAAAAATGCACCTCTGTTGCTGAATCCGCTGTTCAATACTTGTTTGATATCCAGCCCTATTATTATCAAAAAGAGATCCTGGAGAAGCTTCACGTTGAGCGTGAGGTTCATCACCGGTATAAAAACCTTCTCGTAGCTGCTACCGGTGTTGGCAAAACGGTGATTTCTGCTTTTGATTATAAACGGTACCGTAAGTTAACCAACGGGCCTGCTAAACTATTATTTGTGGCTCATCGTGAAGAAATATTGAAACAGAGTCTCGCAACCTTTCGAACGATTTTGCGGGAAACGGACTTTGGTGACATGCTCACAGGCTCCCACCACCCTGCTTCCTTTGATCATCTCTTTGTGAGTATCCAAAGTTTAAACAGTAAAGAGCTTCACCAGCACATCACGCATGATTTTTACGATATGATCATTGTCGACGAGTTTCACCATGCAGCTGCCGACTCCTATCAAACACTGCTCACTCATTTTAAACCGGACATTCTCCTGGGACTGACCGCAACACCGGAACGGATGGATGGAAAAAGTATTCTGCCTTACTTCGATCACCATATTGCTGCTGAGATGAGGCTGACGGAAGCCATAAACCAGAAACTTTTAAGTCCTTTCCAATACTTTTGTGTAACAGACACTGTTGATATATCAGATCTCAAATGGTCAAGAGGAGGATACGACACAAAAGCTCTCGAGCACGTGTATACGTCAAATGATTTACGAAGCAGCCAGATCATCAAAAGTCTCCAGAAATATGTGACCGATGTCCGTGATGTAAAAGGAATGGGCTTTTGTGTTTCAATTACTCATGCAGAGTATATGGCTGACTTTTTCACCAAATCGGGTATCCATTCCATCGCGTTGCATGGAGGCTCAAAACATCAGGTTCGTTCAGAAGCGCAAAGGATGCTTGTATCCGGGAAAATTCATTTTATTTTCGTCATTGATTTATACAATGAAGGCGTCGACATACCGGAAATTAATACGATCCTGTTTCTCAGGCCAACCGAAAGCTTAACTGTCTTCCTTCAACAGCTAGGCCGTGGTCTTCGGCTTCATGAAGATAAAGAGTGTCTAACTGTTTTGGACTTCGTCGGACAAGCTCACCTGAACTATTCCTATGAAGAAAAGCTGCGCGCATTAATCGGTAATTCAAAGCATTCCGTTCAACACTATGTTGAGAATGGCTTTTTCAACCTACCGAAAGGCTGTTTTGTTCAACTGGAAAAGCAGGCTAAAGAATATATCCTAAGAAACATTCGCTCTTCCACAAACACGAAAGGCAATCTTATATCCAAGCTGAAGACCTTTGAACAGGATACCGGCCGGCCTGTAACACTGAATAACGTTCTTACACATTATCATCTTGACCTCTATGATTTTTATGGCGGAAATAAGGATCGAAGCTTTCTTCGACTGTCAGCTGAAGCAGAACTTATTGATGATTTTTACTATGAAAAAGAGAAGTGGCTTACAAGCCGCCTCCCCAACTTGCTTCACCTGAATTCTCAGAAGCTGCTGGCATTTTTAAGAAAGTATATTAAAGATAGACAAATAGAGAGTAAAGAACAGGAACTCATGCTCAACATGTTTTATTATTCTTTTTATCAACGTCATCCTGAAAAAGAAGGGTTCTCTTCTATTCATGAAGGAACAGAAAAAATTCTCGAACACCCGGGATTTGTTTATGAAATAGAACAGATTTTAGCTGTCCTTTATGATAATTTGGAAACAATTGAGCTGGAATCAAACTTTCAGTTCCCATGCCCGCTCCAGGTTCACAGCCAGTACTCAACAGCCCAGATCCTTGCAGGATTTGATTTTTACAGCGAGGAAAAAAGCCCGGCCTTTCGTGAAGGAGTCAAACACTTTAAAGACAAGGACTTGGACATCTTCTTCATTACGCTGAACAAATCAGAAAAGGACTTCTCCCCCTCCACTCTTTACGAGGATTATGCGATTAATGAGAAACTCTTTCACTGGCAGACACAAAGCCGGGTAAGTGAAGAAAGCCCTACCAGTCAACGATACATTCACCACCGTAAAAACGGCAGCAAAATTGCCCTGTTTGTCAGGGAATACAAAAAAGTAAAAGGAAGCATCGCGTCCCCTTTTATCTTTTTAGGAACAGCCAAGTATATCAAGCATTCAGGAAGTAAACCAATGAGTATTGTCTGGGAGCTCGACGAGGAAATGCCTGCTTATCTGGTACCGAAGGCAAATAAAAATATATTATAGATGGTTTAAAAGTATAAAAGCTTTTTGTCACTGTGATGAACAGCATTATGGAAATGAGCTTGATGAATATTTGTGACAAGGTTCACCGTGTTATATCTAAGTAAGGTTTCTAATTCACTTTCCTAACTACCAACATAAAGAACATTTTTTAATACCATTTTTATAAACGCTTTGTAACTATGTTCATCTTTGTATAATTATCTTAATAAAAAAATAAGAGCTAGCACATCCAAATGCTAGCTCATAGCTTTTTTCTCTAAATACCTTATGACACACTCTATAATTTGTTCAAACATATCATAGTCATCAAGATAAAGAGGAGACAAAAGTTGTTGGTGTACATTTGCTTCAAAGATCCAGATCTTTTCATTTTCATCTAACCCAAAATCTAAGCCAAAATCCATATACAGGTGTTCAGTTGCATCTAATGCCACAGCAACTTTCTTTCCAATTTTTATCATTTCCTCTTTCTTTCTTGCTATTTGTTCTGGGGTATAATCAAATTGTATTTTAAGCATCTCTTCAAGTGTTCGCCCATTCGTTTCAACTAACGTATGAATGGTAAACCCTCCAACAGCACCTAACCAACCTAGAATACCTTTACATTCCCATTTTTCCTTTACATCCTTTGTGAATATTAAACGATAGTCAATTTTTCGATTTTCATACGTTTTTAAAGAAATAAATTGCTGAAAGATAGAATTATCCTTATGTTTTTCTAAGAATTCTACCATTTCATCATTAGATATACAGATAGAGTCATATGTTAAGTTTTTTGTAACGATATAGTTATCTTTTTCCCTTGTAATTAGGTAGATTCCATATCCTAATTTCTTTTTTGTATGCTTTAATATTACTGTATCATAATTTCTTAATAGATCGTCTAACCTGCTTTTTGTAATCTCATTGGTCGTTTCAGGTAAGTGTTTTGCTATTTTATCATGGTCCTTTAACATTTTCCAAAATTCATATTTATTAAAACGATATGAATTTAATATCTTTCCTTTCATTTTCTTTTCTAACTCCTTTGATACGGACACCTTACGATAAATAACTCCCGGAAAAGGAAAAACCTTTTCATCCCAAGTAGATGTAGATTTGTTATAGACATACCCTTTTATTTGTTTTTTTCGATAATTTATTTGATCCGTTGCAAAAAAATAAATTACCCCACCTATCTTTTCCATCATTTTTGCATAGACGTCATACCTTTTTTTCTTATCTTCATTAGATAAACGCTTTTCTAAAAATCTTTTTTTATGAGTGAATAGTAGACCTATTAAAGGACCAATGATTAATTTACCATCTTCATATTGGCAGTTATAACGATAGCAAGTATCAATCATTAATTTATCAATACTGCTTTGATCTATTTCAATAACTTCCTTAGATACCTTTTTAGTTATATACATTGTTACTTCATATTGACGATTTCCATAACAAATGCCTATTCTCTTTCTTTTCTTATTTAGGCCTATTTTATCAGCTAAAATAGGATTTATCCTAAGAGAGCGTCTCGATGACTTTATCGCCTTTACAATAGTAAACGACATCTCTTCCCCCTATGGTTTGTCTTCAAAGTAAAGAGATTTTATTGACTCAATTACTTCTTTCTGTTCTGCAGCAAGTTTCATTTTCTTTTTATCCTCGCTTGGAATCAGGAAACCAAGCGGCTGTTCAACTTTGTCAACAAATTGATAAGCATCTAAAAGCAATTGGTCCCATTCTTTGTAATACTCGAGTAAGTCGTCCTTACATACGTAAGTTCTCTCCACTCCTTTTTCAGGTAGACATGCAAATGGCTCCTCTAAATTCAAACAGCCATACTCGTCCGTTAACTGTGTCCCTGGTTCGATGTCTTTGATGGCAATTTCCGAATCATAAGGCGTACTTATACAATTCGCTTTGAAGCTGTGATTTACAAATTGTCCTAAATCCCAGCTAAGAATGTATCTTCCTTTATGATCTCGATACGAATATTTTTTTACCTGATTTCTCCTTTGATAATCAAGACTCTCAACGAAGGAAGGATCGAGCACTTGGTCTAAATCATCTAGTGCCCATACTATTGTTCCCTTTGGAATGAACTTTGTCGCAAACACTCCAAACCCTATTTCATCATTTACATAGCGAAGCTCAGTGTCTGGATGAATCATTACTGACCTCTCCTTTGTTTTTAGTTCTGATCATTATATGTGGTCCTGTTTTTTCCGTTCCAATAAATGATAAATAAACTAATATAGGAAGAACACTGACGCTTCAGTTTTAAGAGAAACAGCTGAACTAAGGAATATTTAATAGGAGAGAACAAGGAAATTGGATTATATGCAGTCGGAAACGAGGTAGACTAAAGGAGAAAGTAATACGAGTGAAAAAACTATCAAACAGGAATGTGAATGAGCTCAGTACTTATTATGTCTAATAAAATACTCATGGAGGTCGGAAATTAAATTTCCAATCATGAAGGTGGAGTATCTCCCGATTATGAAAAATATAGAGTGTATTTGTAAGGAAAGTGAATTTTTGGTCAGGTCTTTGGAACTTGTCTACCCTATTTTGCGCTTACGAAATTTTTTTTAAAACTTCATCTACTTATGATACGGTTCCCCCCGATTAATCTTAAACGCCCGATACACCTGCTCCACTAAAATCAACCTCATCAATTGATGCGGGAATGTCATATCTGAAAACGACAGCTTCCCGTTCGCACGCTGCAAGACCTCATTACTCAGACCGACTGATCCGCCGATCACAAAGGCGACTTTGCTTTTGCCGTAGGTGGCCAGGTTATCCATTTCTTTGGCGAGGCGCTCCGACGTCCATTTCTGTCCTTCGATCGCCAGGGCGATTACGTGGGTGTCGGGGCTGATTTTCCCTAAGATCCGCGCTCCCTCTTTTTCTTTGACGATCTGCATGTCTGCTTCGCTCATGTTTTCAGGTGCTTTCTCGTCAGGAACTTCCACAACCTGAACGTTCGCATAAGCCGACAGGCGTTTGGTGTATTCGGCAATTCCCTGTTTTAAGTACTTCTCTTTTAGTTTTCCGACGGTTACGATGGTGATATTCACAGGTGCATAACCCCTCTCAGAATAGTTTTCCACAATAGTTATCCACATTTCCACAGTTTTTCTGTGGAGTTATTTGTCGATTCGGTACAAAGCCTTGCTATCACAGTATTTGCAAGCTGTGGACAACTGTTCTTCCTCTGTGAGTTTGTCGATTTTTGGTGGAAGAGCGTAATAATCGACAATATCCTCGATTGCCATATCTATGTGCTCACTGCAGCTGAAATACATCATCTAGTCCTCCTGTATCGTTGTTTTTCTGTTCTTTATATTCAGTTATCAACACGGTTCTGTGGATAACTTTTTGTTGTAAACCCTTACTCTCCGTTAGGTTGCAGAAGATATGGGAAATGATATCCATATAACTTATCCACATTTATGGATAACTTATTCATACCTTCTCTATTGTATAGAAAGATCGGTTCAAAGCCAAGGTATCGGGCAGACCATCCAGCGTAAAGTCTGACGAACGACCTGACTATCCATAAAATCCTGTAAGGACCTCTCGACACCAATCTTTAACGGACAACAAAAAGAACCAGGGGACGCTTATCTCCTGGTCCTGATATCTAAGAAATCTGCTGCTCCAGTGTCATTTCAACCTGCTGTTCTTCACCATTACGGTAGAACGACACTTCCACTGTGTCGCCGATCGATTTTTCTGTATACAGGAACTTCCGGAGGTCGTGGGTATCCTTAACCTCTTCCCCGTCCAGGGCCACAATCACGTCTCCCTCGCGCATACCTGCATCAGCGGCAGGGGACCCTTCTGTTGTCCCTTCTACATACACACCGCCGGTCACATCTTCAGGAAGTCCCAGTGTATCATGCCAGTGGAAGCTCGGAATCTCCTGAAGCGATCGGATAAAGACGCCTATTTGCGGTCTCCGCACTTCTCCAAACTCCTCTAAATCTTCAATGACCGGACCTGCAATCGCAGTCGGAATGGCAAATCCGATTCCTTCGACGGACTGCTGGGCAATCTTCATAGAGTTAATGCCGATCACCTGTCCCTGTATGTTTAACAGGGCACCTCCGCTGTTACCCGGGTTGATGGCTGCATCGGTCTGAAGCACTTCTGCATTCCAGTCCGGCTGCCCGTTTCCGCTTGTATCGATCGGAATACTTCTCTCTACGGCACTGATAATACCCAGTGTCACCGATCCTTCAAAGGAGAGAGGGTTCCCGATCGCAATAGCCGGCTCTCCCGGCCGCAATGTATCAGAGTTGCCAAACTCTGCAACTGTATCTACTTTGTCTGCGTCTACTTTAAGTACAGCTAAATCTGTAAGGGCATCTTCTCCAACAAGCTCTGCAGGAATCCGCGAGCCGTCAGAGAGAGTCACATCAATTTCCTGTGCACTGTCGATCACGTGCTGGTTGGTTACAATAAAGGCATCGTCTCCTTCTTTCTTATACACGACGCCTGATCCTGTACCTTCACCGCCGCGTTCCCAAAAACCGCCGCCAGATGACTGACGGATGTTTACAACACCTACTACCGCATCGTTTACCTGTTCAACTGCTTCAATGACTTCAGAAGTCACGGCTACATTTACGCCCTGCATTTCAGGTACGGACTCCCCGCTCTCTGTCATCGTCTCCACAGCTTCTTCATTTCCCGCTGTTTTCGGCACCACATCGTAGGGCAAAAAGCCGTTGGATGCCAGAACAGGGACTGAAAATACAACGAGAAGTGCGCCAAACACCGCCCCCAGAAAAGAAGCAGCGCCTGTCCTTTTTGAAGACCGCTTTTCCTTGCTGCTGCGGGACTGTGTATGATTATCGTAATACCCCATTCCTTGACCCTCCTTTATAAACTCTGTTTCTTTGTAAAGAAGAACCTCCCACCACGGGTGAGAAAAGTACCGAGTCCAATCACTCATACTTTGATTATATTTTATAAAATCCAGCGTTGCCCGTCTATTCAGACGGGTTATTTTCGATAATTTTCCATACACAACTACGATTTCCCATTTTGACGAATTTTAGACTATTTCAGGGAATAAAGAAAAACGACACAAAGTAAAAAACAGCGTTGCTCTTGTCGAATAGCCGCTCTGTTTTTTTTACTGTACTCTCCCAGTATAACGGCACCTGGTTTTTTCGTCATCAATACTCTTTTTTTCGGAACAAATCGGTTTTTATAATAGATAAGCATACATCTTAGTTAGTGAAAATTTTTATTATATGTGAAGGACTGTTTCCTTTTTTGTCAAGCGAGCTGAACGCCAAAAGCGAGACTCCTGCGTCATTGGGGGCCAGGAGAGACCCCGCAGGGCAGAGCCCGAGGAGGCTCGCCGGCACCGCCGCGGAAAGCGAGCGGATGGCGTTCAGCGGAGCTTTACGAAATGGCGTAAGGGTATAAAAAAAGCAATGGCTTTCCCCCTGTCCTTTCCATGGAGGACAGAGGTTCTGCTCATTGCTTAGACGGTCGTCAGTGCTGTAGGGCGGTCAGGATCGGTGTCATAGAGCTTTAATGACTTCCCTCCTTCCTGGTAGCCTCTTTCCTCCAGCGTCTGTTTTACCGTCATACGGGCAAGGTCTTTCATGTTATTGTCTTTACTCAGGTGCGCAAGGTAGATGCTCGTCGGTTTATCGTTCGTATCAAGAATATCCGCCATGGCATGTGCTGCATCCTCGTTCGATACGTGACCGAGATCACTCAGAATCCGGCGCTTCACACTCCACGGATACCGTCCCATACGCAGCATGTTCATATCATGATTGGACTCAAACACATATGCATCGGCTTCGCCCACAATCCCTTTCATCCGCTCACTCACATAGCCGGTGTCGGTGATGACCGACAGCTTCCGTCCGCCGTGGGCAAAGGTAAAGAACATCGGCTCTGCCGCATCGTGGGAAACACCGAAGGATTGAACATCCATGTCGCCGAATACTTTCGTATCTTCCACTTCAAAATGAAACTTCTGATCCGGTGAAAGCTTTCCGAGCATGGCATCCATGGCGTTCCACGTTTTTGCGTTCGCATAGATGGGAAGCTGATAGCGCCTGGCAAAAATACCGGCACCTTTAATATGATCGCTGTGCTCATGAGTGATGAACAGAGCGTCAAGGGAAGACGGATCAAGGTCATTCTTTTCAAATAACGCTTCCATCTTCTTCCCGCTCAAACCTGCATCAATAAGCACACGCTGATTGTCCGTTTCAACATAAATTGCGTTGCCTGTGCTTCCACTGGCCAACACACTGAATCGTAAGCTCATGCTGTATGTCACTCCAGTCAGTCATTTCGGTTTCGCACAACATCCCCGTCAAGGGCATTCACATAACGGTAACGGTCATCGAGCATAATACGCCACATCGGTGCGTAAAACTCCGGTGCACTCACTTCATTCTGATAGACATTATAATAGCCCAGTTCAACATCATCATCACCGATCGTCAGGTCCGTCCCGACCAGGTTCGCTTCAATAAGCGCTTCAATTGCCTGAAGAGGTGAAATCAGCTCCTGCTCCTGTTCCAGTTGCGGCGTGAGGTCGAGATAACGCTGTGAATACCGCTCAATTTCCATGTCTTCATTCACTTCAAGCTTCACATGGGAATCTCCGCTTAAATAACGTAAAAGCTCATCTTTGTGAGTCTGAAAAGCGCGGATATAACCCTCTTCTTCGTTAAAATACCCGAAGGCATACTCATCACCGTTTAAGAGATTTCCTCCAAGAAAGGCGTTTACACTTCCGGACAAATTGCTCGGAATCAGCCTGTGGGGCTCCTCAAGCTCAACGACAATTTCATACTCCTGCCGGTCGATCTCCACTTCCTGACCTTCGTAATCAACCTTCACTTCTTCTTCATTAAACGCTCTTGGAAATCCAGTTACGTGATAGCCTGTTGGTGTCCGGCTTGGATCACTAAGCTCAATCTCAAGGTTTTGGTTCTGGAGGAGGTCCTGGAAGCTGGGCTGGGCCATCACGCCTAACTGGCTTGAATCACTGCGCTTTTCGATCAGCTGATACACCAGAAACACATTCAGGCAGAAAAACGTAACAATAAGGATTGTTTTTGCTCTGCTCCAGTCCATCCTATGCCTCCTCCTCTGTTTCTTCTTCAACTTCCTCATCTTCACGGTTCTCATACTCTTCCCGGATTTCACTAAACCGCTGCCAGTTCCCCCGTTTAATAAACCAGTCCGGATAAAAAATCATGAAGTTACTGGAACTGTCCATGTAATAACCAATCCGCATATCTTCAATACTGCGGGGATCAAACTCTTCCATCTGTTCCAAATAGGACTGAACTTCTTGAAGTGATTCAAGAGGTGTAACCTTATCCTGATCAAACTGCCCGTCAAGGCGGAATAGAGGACGCTCGTACTTCGTAATCTGACTGCCCGAACGGGTTATCTCTTTCGTAAAGTACAGATCCTGATTCGATGATCCGGCAAGGACCGAAAGCTCATCCATATTTAAACGATACAAAACCGTGTCGTTAAAACCATGCTGCCATTCATCGATGGTATAGCTCTCGGTCCATCCGCCCCGGGTATTGATAAAATCCAATGCATCAATTAATACGTGGGTATCTGTTTCATCCTCATCAAAAGTCCCTGTACGCTGATGCTCGAACTTCATTACGTTTCCACTTCCGCGGCGGGTGATCTCAAGGAAACGGCTTCCATCTGAATACATACGAACGGTTGCACCCCGCTGGTACTCTGTTACAAAATCAGGATCGCTGAACATCACCGTGCGCATATCCTGCTCTGAAGTCGAATCCCAGTTATATGTGAGCTCTCTCATTGGCGGTGGTTCAAGAGGGAGATAGGCATAATTGCCGTACGTTCCTTCTTCAAACTCAAGACCTTCCGCTTCATAAAGGTGCTCTCGTTCTCCTTCATATAAGGCAACGAGCTGTTCATAGCTGATATTGGCATCAACCTGATAGATTTCTTCATCTGCATAGGAAATAAACCGGGCAACCACTTCACTCGCTGACGATGTATTGGACCTTGACAGATAGATCCTGTCTACTGATGTAATTCCCATTGACTGTTCCCCAAAGTCGAAAAGCTCATTAATCACGTCTCCGGGGATCGGAGATTTAAACTTGAAATCCAGCGCCCGGGCCGGCTGATTCAGCTGCGGCACTTCCCTCCTGGAGATATCAAGCACACGCTCATACTCAAAATCAAGTATCGCTTCGATCTGCGTCATAAAGCGCTCTTCCCCGGGAGCCAGCCAGTAATGAATATCATTTTCATGAACAGTTATACTTTCAGGCATAAGAAAATTAGAAAATGACTTCTGCTCTCCTATATCAGGACTTTCAATTGTTTCCGACGAACCAAGAGGACTGTAATCAGGCTGAAAGGTCCAGATTGAATAGGTCAGACCCACACTTGTGAGAATGAGAATCCAAAGAAGGACGGTTTTAAAATGTTCCATGGCCATTATGCTTCTTTTGCCTCCTCAGGAACCGGCAGGCTGAACGACATTCGTGTTCCTTTGCCCCACTCACTGCTTACCCAGATATCGCCGCCGTGGGCGTTGATAATTTCTTTGGCAATCGCAAGGCCCAGTCCGGTTCCCCCAAGGCTCCTTGTTCTTGCTTTATCCACTCGGTAAAAACGGTCAAACACGTGCGGAATACTGTCTTTCGGGATACCGACTCCTTCATCCTGCACGCTGATAATCACGCGTCCTTTTTCCACTTTCACACTGCATGTAATCGTACCGCCCTGAGGTGAATACTTCACGGCATTGGATACGATGTTATCAAGAAGCTGCGTCAGTTTATCCCGGTCACCGTAAACAAACAGCGGTTCATCGGGGAGCTTACGCTTAAATGTAATCGACTGGTTTTTTGTCGACATTTCAAAGCGGTCAAGAACCTGCTCCACAAATGATGTAAGGTTCATGGAATTCATCGTCATCTGGTAGTCCTTACTGTCCATTTTTGACAGCTGCAGTAAATCATTAACGAGACGAATCATCCGCTCGGTTTCATTTTGCGTGACATTAATAAAACGGGGTGCCACATCCGTATCCAGTGCGCCATCAGCCAGCGCCTCCAGGTAGCTTTTCATGGAAGTGAGAGGCGTTCTGAGCTCATGCGACACATTTGCTACAAATTCACGGCGCTCCTGTTCGACTTTTTCCTGCTCCGTTACGTCATGCAATACAGCAATAAGCCCGTTTTGCTCACCATTTTCTTTTGAAATAACAGAGAAATGCGCCTCGAAGAAGGAGTCATCCTCCACTGTATCCATGTCAAGAAGAAGCGGATCGTTGTAATCATACAGATCCTCCATCTTCATAACCCCTTTTAAGTGCAGTACATCCGTCAGTTTTTCACCGAGGGTCTCCTCCTGAGTGCGCTCCAGCATCTCTTCTGCACGACGGTTCATCAAAATCACATTTCCGTTTTTATCCGTTGCAATAACCCCATCTGTCATGTGAGTAAGAACGCTGGAAAGCTTTCGCCGCTCCCCTTCTGTCGTGGCGTTAGCGTCCTGGAGTTTTATTGTCAGATTGTTAAAAGCACGGGCAAGCTGACCGATCTCATCATCTCCGTAAACTGTAACACTTCTGGAGAAATCCCCTTTTCCCATTACATGTGCTTGTTTCTTCATGTCTACAATCGGTCTTGTTATGGTCTGCGCCAGAAGCACACCAAGGACAACGGTGATCGCAAGGGCAATGACCGTACCTGTCATAAGAATCTGGTTAATCTGCTGCACCTGGGCATAAATATCTTCCAAAGAGGCTTCAATGTAAATGGCCCCGATAATATCCTGGCCTTCTTCCACATCAAACACAGGCTCGGTAATAACTGAAACCCGGTCTCCGTCAAGCTCACGCCTCATAGGAATGGTATCGCCCTGTCCTGTGACAAGCGTCCGTGTAATACGCATGTTGGTCGTCCGCTGACCTTCAAGCCTTATACGCTCCTCCTGTTCGGAAGTGCCGATAATGGTTTTGTTTGAATCCACAACCTGGGCCTTTGCGTTGGCTATATCAAAGAGCTGATCAAGAACATTATTAATATCACTCTCAAGACTTTCATCGCCCTCTTCCCGCTCCTCAAGAATCTCCTGCTGAACGTTATAGACCAGAAGGTTCGCTCTGTCACTTATCATCTCACTATGGTTCTCAACCAGCCTGTCTTCAAGCTGCTGCGAAAAATATACACCGATGACCTGCATCGCTATTAAAATCAAAAGCACGTAAATAATAACGATCTTTACGTGAATTGACTTATAAAAGCGCACCTTTTTCATTCAATCAACTCTCCTGATCGGTTGCGTTGCGTAAGTAGTAACCAACCCCGCGTCTTGTGACAATCCATGTCGGATGACTAGGGTTGTCTTCTACTTTTTCACGAAGGCGTCTGACCGTAACGTCCACTGTCCGTACGTCACCGAAGTAGTCATACCCCCATACCGCCTGAAGCAGGTGCTCCCGTGTCATGACCTGTCCAAGATGCTTCGCTAAATAATGCACTAGCTCAAATTCACGATGAGTAAGCTCAATCGGCTCACCGCGTTTCGTCACCAGGTAGGCATCAGGCTGAACAAGAAGCGGTCCGACCTGAATGACCTTGTTATCCTGCTCAGGCTCCTGGGACTTCTGATTACGTCGCAGGTTTGCTTTAACACGGGCAATAAGCTCCCGTGTACTGAAAGGCTTTGTTACGTAATCATCTGCTCCGAGTTCGAGGCCGAGTACTTTATCAATTTCCGAGTCTTTCGCAGTCAGCATAATAATAGGCATATCATACGTTTTACGGACTTCCCTGCACACTTCCATTCCATCTCTGTACGGAAGCATAATATCTAATAATATAAGGTCAGGTACGTGCTCTTTTACTTTTTCAACGGCTTCATTGCCGTCGTAGGCACAAATCACGTTAAACCCTTCTTTTTCCAATCCGAACTGTAAAATATCTGCAATGGGCTGCTCATCGTCAACCACAAGGATTTTTTGCTTGTCCATTTTACCACCAGCTTCCATTTATAGTCCGTGGCGGCTCTAAACCCGCACACTTTTTGTTAAAATTGCCGATTTTCCAGACGTATCCTCTTATATTCTATCACAGTTGCAGTCAAGGTTGTACCTGCATGAAACTGGTAAATTACCAGTCTGATAGGTTATTAAAAACGCTGTTTTTATAACAATGATACTGTTCGCACTTCTTTTAGAGTGGCTCTTTTAAACTCAGCTGTTGATTTACGCTTATTGCACTTTCCGCGGGGACGCCGGTGAGCCTACAGGAGGCTTATACCTGCTTCTTCCTCTACCAGTAACGCTACGCAGATATCTGTGTCGAAGCAACATGCAGCTTGTTCGTGCTGTAACCGCTCTTCCCTCCCGTAGGAGTGTCGCGCATTCGCTGCATTCAACGCTTTTTAAAACAATAATGATCTTTATAAAAATAAAGTTTTAAGATCTTTTAGTAGAAATTATTCTTTTTGGCGACAACAGATCCCTAATGTGGTTAAGTAAATTACAGCTTTTGATTTTTTCAGTGCTTTCCTGAAGCTCTGCGGCGTCTTGCCTGGTCCCTAATACCACAGGGGTCTCTGACAATCTGTAACAACCTTTACGATAAAGGCCAAAAAAAGACTGCGTCATATGTCTGACACAGCCTCTTTTAGTAATATTTTTTACTTGCTAACGTAATCTTCAGGGTCTTCAAGCTCTCCATCTTTGTACACTTCAAAGTGCAGATGAACGCCGGTTGCTGTTCCGGTTTCACCCATGATCCCTATATCTTCTCCTCTCGATACGGAATCACCGGCGCTTACACTCATACTGTCAAGATGGGCGTATAATGTTTCCAGCCCGTTACTGTGACGGATGCGGACCGTTTTTCCATAACCGCTCTCTGTTTTTGCCGACGTCACCGTTCCAGATTCTGCTGCCCTGATCTCAGGACTTGAAGGGCGGGCGATATCAATTCCCTTATGGAGTCGTCCCCAGCGTTGTCCTTTTGGACTTGAGATATAACCTCCGACAGCCGGCCATTCAAGCTTTCCACTTCCCCGGGACGCCGTTTCCTTCGTCCCTTTTATCACGATGCGGTCTTCAGGCTCTGAAACGGTCTCTTCTTCAACCGTTTCAGTAGAAACGGTACTGCCATTTTCAGAGATTATTTTCTTTTCTACTACTTTCTCGCCTTCTTCACCAGACTGCTTCACTTCCGTCTTGCCTTTATCCATGTCGCTGTCTTCTTCCGTTTTTGTCTCATAGGGAATCTCTTTACTTTCTTTTTTCACCTTTTCTACAACAACATGCAAAAGAGGTGCGCTGTTGTAAACAGTCAGAGTGTCACCTTCACTTATTGAATTTTCTTCATCCAGGTCTTCGTTTGCATCAAGAAGCTCTTTAACAGAAAGGTCATGATCTGCTGCAATCGTTCCCAGCACATCTCCTTCCTCAACTTCATATTCTGTTTCATCATGAGCTCCTGTTTCCAAAATTTCTACAAGCTCTTCCTTTGACTGAAGTTCGTCAGGATCCACAAGAACTTCCTCTGATTCAAGATCGTCAGATAAATAGATATCAAGAATCATTGTGTCACCTTCTTCAAGTTCCACGTCTTCATCTTTTTCAAAGACATCAAGTTCATCTTCCGTTACATATTCAAGCTTCCAGAAACGGATAAAGTCTTCTTTTTCAAAAGCAGCGCTTAAATAACCCGTATGTTCACCATCAACAGTAAGCTCATGGGCCTCTGCCTTAATTTCAAGGATTTCTTCCAATTTTTCAATCGTCACATCATTAAGGGCTTTTGCATGAAAAACACGCTCGGGAATAACCTGAATCTCCTCCGCTGTAGTGAGGCGGACTTCATCATCTTCGTCGAAAGCATCCACTTTCTCATCGACAATGTCATATACTTCAGATTTATCATCAACAAACCCGACAAATGTGTCACCGTAGTGAACATGATATAGCGTGCTGATTCCCTCTGATTGGTCTGCCTCTACACTGTCATCATCAGGTATTTGAGCTGAAGCAGGAAAAGAGAGCAGAAGAAATGCTGTAAGACCGAGTACAGCCCCTCCTATGTATGTGAGTATATTTTGTACAGAATTGGTTTGAGTAAACATATAGTCCTCCAGAATTTTCTTGTTGCTGGTAAAAAGTAGATATATTGTCCTACTCTTATCCGGGATCATTCTATCATATCTCGTTCCAATAGTGGGTTCTATCACAAATCTGTAAATGAATTGTATTATTCGTGTCATTAATTGTAAAACCGTGTCGGATTCTAGTGTATGTCATCAGACGATTTGCTGCGAATTGAGATGTAATCCCATAAGAAAAACCTATCCTGTATTTCAGAATAGGTTTGATATTATATATATGTGTGTGGTGCTGGCCAGAGGACTTGAACCCCCAACCTACTGATTACAAGTCAGTTGCTCTACCAATTGAGCTAGGCCAGCAATTAGTATAAAATGGTGGCTCGAGACGGAATCGAACCGCCGACACGAGGATTTTCAGTCCTCTGCTCTACCGACTGAGCTATCGAGCCAACATTTAAATGGCGGTCCCGACCGGGATCGAACCGGCGATCTCCTGCGTGACAGGCAGGCATGTTAACCGCTACACCACGGGACCTTAAACAATGATTATGTAATCTATAGTCTATGAAACTGCACGTCCGGTCATTTTTGCAAAAAAAATATGCCGGGCAAGCAATGTTAAATTGGTTGCGGGAGGAGGATTTGAACCTCCGACCTTCGGGTTATGAGCCCGACGAGCTACCAGACTGCTCCATCCCGCGCCGTTACATAGCATACGGACGATGCTAAACAAGATGCTACCTCTTCCTCTGCAAGCTTATGCTACGCAGTATATCCGTCGAGGCAACTTGGGGTTTATGCAACGATGTACTGCTCGTTGCTCCATCCCGCGCCGTTACAAAGTGACGCTTTAGAAATGATGTTGTTCTCTTCACCTTATTAAGTATGTGAAGCAACAAAACTTATTATACCCTAAGCTTTTAAATAAAGCAAATCTTTATTTAAAATGGTGACCCGTACGGGATTCGAACCCGTGTTACCGCCGTGAAAGGGCGGTGTCTTAACCACTTGACCAACGGGCCACTGTGGGGTATAAAAAGTAAAATGGTGAGCCATGAAGGACTCGAACCTTCGACCCTCTGATTAAAAGTCAGATGCTCTACCAACTGAGCTAATGGCTCATTTCTTGGCGACAAGGAATATATTATCACCTTTTAAAGATCAATGCAAGACATTTTGAAAAGTTTTTTACAAATAGGATTCCTTCACAAAACATCCTTATCAACAATAACGGATTATATTCAAGTTTTCAACAGATTTCATACTATTCATTAAAGAAAGTAGAGATTTACTTTATACTTCCCCTGAAAAAAGCAGGCTAATCGTCTTTTTGACAGTGATTTTTGATCACATAAAAAAGTGGAGATCCTTTATGGTGAACTCCTTTGAAGTAATGAGCGCAGTTACTGAAAATGAGTATCCCTTTAGCTCAGAATAGCTACACTCAGGAACGTATGTTTGGTATAATATTAAACAAACATACGTTCGTTCTTTAGGGGTGTATCTTAATGACCAATTACTCGGAAATGAATTTAATCACTTTCCAAAAGGTATTCGCAACAGAGGATGCGTGTCATGACCAGTTGTTTCAGTTTAAGTGGTCAGACGGTTACGTATGCGAGAAATGCGGTCATAAAGAGTGCTTCGTTACAAAGACTATCAAGCACAGATTATATCAATCGACGGTGACGGTTGGAACTGTCATGGAGAAAACGCGAACGGACCAAATGGTTCCTAGCCATCTACCTGATTGCCTCTGATAAAAGAGGGGTATCAGCGATGAAATTAGCGAAAGAAGTGGCTGTGACATACAAAACAGCATGGCTGATGCAGGATTGAAGGTGCCTCGCATCCAACCCATGAAAAGTCCCTCCTACCAGGGGATGCCCTTTTTTATTTAACGATAATCCAACAAGGACCTTTGTTTTATCGGTACCGCGACCTCTTTTGCCGCTTTCTTTGGGAGCACCAAAGAAAGCATCGTCAAATTCAACGATACCAGCTAATTTATAGCGTGCATCCCGCTGTTTCATGGCTTGTCTGATTTTATGAAAGGTTTAATAGAAGACACCATGAAGATGAATTATTCAGCCGTCTTCTTCATCATTGTATGGCGGTTAAGACCATCACACACCGAGAATTAGTAAGCAAATGAATGTAATTTTTAGAGGAGTTTTTGAAATAATCGGAAAAGCCATAATGAAGACCTGTATAATATGTTAAAATTAGGGAATAGATTGCTCGGAATGTACTTAAACTAACGGGGAGGTTAACAAAAACTGAACCGCCTCGAAGGCGGTGGTTCACCCTTTCAGTTATTGTTTTAAATTGTCTTTTATTTTGCGCTTTTAGAAGTTACTTTGGTTTTTTCATCTGCCTTTTCTTTCTTATCTCCCGTGGATAGTAAAAGAATGGAGAGTATCAAGATTATGGCACCTAATGTATTTTTAACTGTTATCTCAATTGGAAAGAAGGGATAAGAAATAACCGCAAGTAACAATGGACTAAAGGCTCTAGTAACATTAGCAATAGAAAATCGTAAATACTTTAATGCTTCGTATAACAATAGTGTCCCAAGGAATCCTCCTAAAAGTGTTGATAAGACTAAATAACCAATTCCTTCAAATGAATAGTCCCCATAAAAAAGTTCCCCCATGATTAATGTGTAAATAATGATAATAAGTAATGAAATACTGTTATTAGTGAACATGATCGAGTTAGAGCTCTTTTGTTTAGACAGCGTTTTTTTAATAAAAATATTTGTTAATGCAAAGAAGAATGTATATAAAAGAGCAAAAAGACTACCAACTAAATTATTAGTGTAATCACCACCTGTATCAACAAACAGAAAAGTACCAAGAACAGCAAAAGTAATGAAAAACAATTCTTTTCTAGATAAATTTTCATTCAAAAAAAACACAGATAAAATTACTGCAAACACCGTATAGAACCTTCCTAGAAAACCAATTTCCACTGGCGAAAGTAAATCGATACTTAGAAATAGAAAGATGATTCCTAAAGAGTTAAATACAGCTAACAGTATAATGTTTTTTTCAAAATAAAATTTTACATAATTCTTCGTAAATAGTCCTAATAATACACAGGCAGCTATAATTGTTAGTACATTTATTAAGGCTGCTTTAGAAGGAGAAATTTGCAGCAGTCCAAACTTCGACAATAGAGGTCCTACCGCTAACATTAAAACGGAAATCATATTAAAAAGATGTCCTTTTTGAATATTACTCATTATGTTGCACCATCCAATCATACTTTGCTGTTTTAAAGGTCAAAATAAATACTTTGATTACATATATTGATTATATTTGATAAAAGGGGAATAAAAAGTGTAAATTAATTATAGTTATTTCACCTTTTAAATCGGAGGTCCGCTAATGAGGTTAATTGAATATTATATTAGGCTCTTTATTACATTTGCAGAAATTCAGAGAGAGCATCAAACGAGTGTTACAAGATATGCAATTAGCAAAGAGTTAGCTTGTTCGGAGCGAAATGTTATTCATGTCCTAAATAAAATGGAAGGTGAAAAATGGATTAAGGTTATTAGAGGAAAAGGAAGAGGTAATACAACAAATATTACTTTTTTAAAATCACTGGAAGAAATGTTTGAGAGGTATGAAAAATATTCTCCTAAAACGGAAGATATTGAACGACTCATTTCTATATTAGAGCATGATCCCCATTTAAACGAAAGCCATCAATTGATTAATACGTTTATTAATAAGCTCTTTGGAACTTATTCTAAGAAACCCAGAAATGACGATTACGAAAGTGAGTATTTAAAAATTCCATATTTTCGGTCTCTTTACTCTTTAGACCCTTCACAAGTCGAAAGGCAAACAGAAAGACATTTTGTAAAACAAATATTTAATACATTAGTTACATATAACGAAGAAAAAAAGGAAATAGAACCGTGTCTCTCACATTATTGGGAGATAGATCGTGATGGAAAGACTTACACATTTTATTTAAGAAAAGGGGTTTCGTTTCATGACTCAAAACATCTTGTAGCAGAGGATATTAAGTTTTCTTTTGAAAGGTTAAAGAAAACACCATCTAAATGGATTGTAAAAGATTTGGAGACGATTAAATGTATAGGTAAGTACGTGGTACAGTTTTCTTTTAGCAAGAGTTTGTTTCACTGGCTCTTCCTTATTACTTCACCGAAATGTTCAATTGTACCTAATAATTATGCTAACAAGTCAATGGATGAGTTTACTAAACTCCCCTTAGGGACAGGTCCTTACAGAATTAAAGAACACGAATCAAATTTTCTTAAACTATCAGTCCATCACGACTATTTTCAAGAACGAGCACACATAGATGAGATTGATATTTTTATACTGCCATCTATCGAAAAATATCTTAATCTATACGATACTAATCGGGAACCGATTTTTTACATTCCTTTTACAACCAGGAAAGATGATAATCAACTACAGTATATTGAAAGAAGAAGATTATCTGTAAAGTATCTCATGTGGAATATGAATAAAGAAAAAATACGAACGAATGAGGGCATAAGAAGAAAACTGTCAGTAATACTAAACAAAATGAAAATGGTAAAGGATCTAGGTTATCCAAGGTATGAACCTGCCAATTCCTTTATCAAACAACATTCTTCTTCTCAGGATGGAAAGTATGATCGTGAACCCTATGATTATAAAATCAAAGAACCATTAACCCTAATGACATATGATCTTTCACCAAATTCAGAAGATGTAAAATGGATACAAAATGAGTGTAAAAAACATGGGATTACAATTGAGACCAAGCAGTTTCCATTTTCCACCTTTATAAATAATGTTAAAAATGCTGACCTAGTACTTTCAGAATTTGTCACCGAAGAATCAGAAGAAATATCCCTCTATAATTTGGTCGAATCTCAAACAGGAGTTATAAATAACCTTATTGACCAACAAAATAAAGTGACCATAGAAAGAACTTTGAATAATGCTTTCCAACAAGAAGAAATACAACAAAGAATAGAAGTATTTACTAAAATTGATGCATTATTATGTAAAAGCTGTGTTACTGTTCCCTTGTATTGGACTTTCCAAAAAGCGTTATATGATCAAAATTTAATGGGGGTGTCTCTAAGTACCAATGGATTGGTTCCCCTCAAGGATTTGTTTTACAGAGAACAACTAGGGTCGTATCAATGAATAATTTGTACAAAATGAAACATCCCTAAGTATGTGAAGAGTTGTACTTATGCTAACGGGGAGCGTTAGTTGAATAAAAAGCAATTAAATTAAAAGCGGAGAAATTCTCCGCTTTTCTTTAATTTCTTGATTTTCTGAGCTAAGGGGATACTCATTAAATAAAATTCAGCTGTTTTTATCTTCTCCCCTTGTCTTTATCTGGTGGTGCTTATTGTCATGCTTTTTACGTCCGTTCACATTTACCTGCTGAAGCTGATGAACTTTAAATGTGACGTGTACAGCCATTTATTCCTGAATGGTTGTGACTGTTCCTTCTTAAATGGAGGACCATCTGATGACCTCTTTGGTTGAATACTTTTCCCATTTCGCGATCGAGCGCTTCATCGTATTCAACTAATTCAATCCTATAAAAAAACTGCACAACGGTTTCCCGTCATGCAGGTCTGGCTTTTTTGAAAATGATTTTATGCAAATACACCGCGGACCATGTTTGTCTGGCTTCTGTCAGGTCCTACAGAGAATACACTCAATGGGATTCCTGTAAGCTGTGATACCCGCTCCACATAATACAGGGCGTTTTTAGGAAGTTCATGAAGAGACTTCACACCTGTGATGTCTTCGTCCCAGCCCTCAAGCTCCTCATATACCGGCTTACACTCAGCCAGCACTTTAAGGCTTGCCGGGAATTCCTCAATGATTTCCCCTTTGTATTCATAAGCAACACAAATTTTAAGCTTTTTAATTCCTGAAAGGACGTCAATGGAGTTTAAAGACAAGTCTGTAATTCCACTAACACGGCGAGCGTGGCGGACAACAACACTGTCAAACCACCCTACACGGCGGGGGCGTCCGGTCGTCGTTCCATATTCGTTACCTACTTCACGGATCCGGTCACCGATTTCGTCTGTTAATTCTGTCGGGAAAGGACCATCACCTACACGTGTCGTATACGCTTTTGATACACCGACAACATGGTTGATCTTAGAAGGACCAACACCGGATCCAATCGTTACACCTCCGGCAATTGGGTTGGATGATGTAACAAACGGGTACGTACCCTGGTCGAGGTCAAGCATTACTCCCTGGGCACCTTCAAACAATACACGGCGTCCTGAATCAAGAGCGTCGTTTAAAACAACTGACGTATCTGTTACATAATGGGCAATTTCCTGGCCGTAGTTAAAGTACTCATCTAAAATGTCTTCTTTTTTAAAGCCTTCTACTTCATACACTTTCTCGAGAAGACGGTTTTTATCACGAAGATTGATATCGAGCTTTTCCTCAAACGTTTCTTTATCAAGAAGATCGGCAATACGGATACCTACACGTGCTGCTTTGTCCATGTATGCCGGACCAATCCCCTTTTTTGTTGTACCAATTTTGTTTGCACCTTTGCTTTCTTCTTCTACGATATCAAGCTTTAAATGGTATGGAAGAATAACATGGGCACGGTTACTGATACGAAGGTTGCTCGTATCGACGCCTTTGTCATGAAGATACTTCAGCTCTTTTACGAGTGCTTTCGGGTCAATAACCATTCCGTTCCCGATAACACATGTTTTATCACTATAAAAAATCCCTGAAGGAATGAGGTGAAGCTTGTACTTTTCACCACCGAACACGATCGTATGTCCGGCATTGTTTCCTCCCTGGTAGCGGGCAACGAGCTCCGCCTGTTCAGACAAGTAGTCTGTAATCTTTCCTTTTCCTTCGTCTCCCCACTGAGTTCCTACCACAACAACCGATGGCATGGATGAGCACCTCCACTTATATTAAACGCTATTAACGTTCCCTGAATTTTAGCTTTTCATTAAACCACAGTAAGTTTATCAATAGAATGTTCATGAGTCAACTCAAATCCGAACAATTAGAGAGATTTTGAGATTTTTCGTTCGTGTGTTGGAGTTGCGTGTTGAGGGCAGGGTGAGAAGTGGCTTGAACGGATCTAATTTTGATTTATCCACCTCTATTGGATTTTTATCGACCTTTAATTTCGATTTATCGACCCTTAAGGTGAATTTATCAACCACTGTCAGCATTTATCGACCAAATGACAGAAATAGACATAAACCTGAAAAAACCCTCTCCACCAATTTGGAAAGGGTTTATCAAAAGTGTTACGCACCTGGGGGAATGCTTCCCTCATCGTAACGCCGTTCAAGATTCACGAACTTGTTGAATTCTTTTACGAAAGCCAGTTCGCACGTCCCTACCGGACCGTTACGCTGCTTGGCGATGATGATTTCAATGATATCTTTGTTCTCGGACTCTTTATCGTAGTAATCATCACGGTAGAGGAAAGCTACGATATCGGCGTCCTGCTCAATACTTCCTGATTCCCGGATGTCACTCATCATCGGGCGTTTGTCCTGACGGGACTCTACGCCACGGCTCAGCTGTGACAGTGCAATAACCGGCACCTCAAGTTCACGTGCCAGCCCTTTCAGGGAACGGGAGATTTCACTTACTTCCTGCTGACGGCCTTCTCCGCTTCGGGCGTCACCCTGGATGAGCTGAAGGTAGTCAATCATGATCATCCCGAGGCCTTTTTCCTGCTTGAGACGGCGGCATTTAGCACGAATATCATTTACTCTTACACCAGGGGTGTCATCAATGTAGATTCCGGCCTTGGACAGGCTTCCCATTGCCATCGTCAGCTTCTGCCAGTCTTCATCATTCAGATCACCTGTACGGAGGCGCTGGGCGTCAATGTTTCCCTCGGCACAGAGCATACGCATGATCAGTTGCTCTGCCCCCATCTCCAGACTGAAAATCGCTACGTTCTCATCGGTTCTCGTAGCTACGTTCTGACTGATATTCAGGGCAAAAGCCGTCTTACCTACAGACGGACGGGCTGCCACAATGATAAGGTCATTTCGCTGGAATCCTGCTGTCATGGAATCCAGCTCCTTAAACCCTGTTGGAATCCCTGTAATTTCCCCGCTTTGATTTTGAAGCATTTCAATGTTGTCATAGGCATTTACAAGAACGTCTTTGATGTCTTTAAATGCGCTCGTATTCTTTTTATGAGAAACTTCGAGAATGGTCTTCTCAGCTTCGTTTAAAATGGCGTCTACTTCATCTTCAGCTGCATAGCCGTCAGCTGCAATGTTTGTGGCTACCCGAATAAGCCTTCTGAGCAGAGATTTTTCTTCAACCATCTGACTGTAATATTCGACGTTTGCCGCCGTAGGTACAGCATTTGCGAGATCACTGAGATACGTCACACCGCCAATTTCTTCAAGCCACTTACGCGTTTGCAGTTCAGACGTAACCGTGACAAGGTCGACCGGCTCTCCTTTTTCAGAAAGTGTGAGCATCACCGTGTAAATCCGCTGGTGCGCAGCACGGTAAAAGTCGTCTGGTACTAAGCGCTCAGAAGCCGTGACGATGGCTTCATCATTAATAAAGATGGCACCAAGCACGGCTTGTTCTGCTTCAATATTCTGTGGCGGGGTACGATCAGCAAAAAGATCACTCATAGGAATCGCCCCTTCATTAGTGAGTCTGAGCTGCAGGAAACAGTCCCTGCAGCAGGGTAGATCTTACTCTTCTATCACATGGACTTTTACAGTGGCCGTGACTTTCGGGTGGATTTTAATATCGACGTTTCGGTACCCCAATGCCCGGATCGGGTCATCTAGGTCGATCTTACGCTTGTCGACTTTCATCTTCATTTTCTTAAGCGTATCGGCGATTTGCTTGCTAGTTACAGCACCGAAAAGACGCCCGCCTTCTCCTGCTTTCGCTTTTACTTCAACTGTTGTTTTTTCAAGCTTATCCTTAAAGGCTTCCGCTTCTTCCAGTTCCTGCTGAGCCTTTTTATTCTGGCTTTCTTTTTTCATTTCAAGGTCTTTCATATTCCCGCTGTTTGCTTCCACTGCGAGATTATTTTTCAGAAGGTAGTTTCGTGCATACCCTTCTGCCACGTTTTTAACTTCCCCTTTTTTACCTTTTCCTTTTACATCCTGCAGGAAAATCACTTTCATTACGATTGTCCCCCTTTAAAATAATCATCTATTTTCTCTTTCAGTAAGTCTTCCGCTTCTTCCAGTGACATGCCGGAGATCTGGGTAGCTGCATTGGTCAGATGACCTCCGCCATGCATGTTTTCCATAATAACCTGTACGTTTATTTCCCCAAGGGAGCGGGCACTTATGCTCACACGTCCGTCTTCCAGTTCCGAGATGACAAACGAGGCAACCACGTTATTCATCGTAAGCAGAGTGTCAGCTGCCTGAGCGATTAATACCTGGTTATAGGTCTGGTTTTCCTCACCCCTGGCAATGGCCGTACCGGCAGTGTAAATATATGCTCTTTCGACTAAATTCGCCCGCTTCACATACTGATCCAGATCTTCTTTCATCAGCTTTTGTACAAGTGTCGTGTCTGCACCCTGACTTTTCAGATACGACGCAGCATCGAACGTTCTCGATCCCGTACGTATGGCAAAGCTCTTTGTATCTATGATAATACCCGATAACAGGGCAGTAGCTTCAAGAACGTCAAGGTTCGGATGGTTCGGCTGATATTCAAGGAGCTCTGTTACAAGTTCTGCTGTTGATGAAGCATATGGCTCCATATAGACGAGTACCGCTTCTTCAATGAATTCTTCTCCCCGTCTGTGGTGGTCAATAACAATAATCCGCTCCACGCGATCCAGAAGTTTTGTATCAATACAAAGGGACGGTTTGTGTGTATCTACCACGACCATCAGGGTCTCATCGGTCATTTCCTCCCGGGCTTCCTCAGGGGTAATGAAATGAGCCCAGAGATCGTCATGATCCTGAATGGCTTCAAGAAGCTTATGAACACTCTGGTTCACATTGTCCGGATCCAGGACGATAAAAGCGTCCTTGTTATTTACTTGAGCGATCTTCAACATTCCGATAGCAGCTCCGATGGAATCCATATCAGGGTTTTTGTGACCCATAATAATGACCCGGTCACTTTCTTTTACAAAATCCCGGATCGCATGGGATATGACCCTTGCACGAACTCGTGTACGCTTTTCCATAGCATTTGATTTTCCGCCGTAAAAGCGTACTTTACCATCGCTCTGTTTGATGGCCACCTGGTCCCCCCCACGCCCTAGAGCCAGGTCCAGACTTGACTGGGCAAGAGCTCCAAGCTCACGGAGGGAAGAATGCCCGCTTCCAACACCGATACTAAGGGTGAGGGCTACTTTCTCCTGGGCGGTACCCTCTCTCACTTCATCCAGAAGCGTAAAGCGGTCTTCTTCCAGGTTATAAAGGGCTTCTTCGTTAAAGATCGCAATAAACCGGTCCGAGGCAATCCTTCTGAGAAAGATATCCTGATCTTTCGCCCAAGAATTCAATACATTTGTGACGTGGGTCAGAAGTTTGCTTCTCAGCTGGTCTTCCATCCCCTGTGTGACCTCGTCATAGTTATCAAGATAAATGAGTCCGATAACGGTCTTATCCCGTTCGAACAGTTCTTTTATTTCCTGCTCTTCCGTAGCATTAAAAAAGTACAGAAGGCGCTCATTCGATTCGTTGACAACCCGGTATTTCCGTTCTCCCAGAGTAAGGAGAAACTCTTTTCCCTCATCTTCCATCAGCACAGGCAGGTCTTCAGAAATAATATCAACATTCTCCCCAAGTACGTCATCTGCAAGAAGAGCGGACATATACGGGTTAACCCACTGAATGATCCCCGCTTCGTTATAGAGGACCATTCCGATCGGCAGTTTCATCACTGCCTCTTCACCAGCTTTGTTGACTCTGTATGAGAGTGTGGACACATAATCCGTCAGATCTTTTTCAAACTGGATGCGGGCTCTCAAAACAAATATAAAAACGATGGCAATACCAAGAAAGCCGACCAGGCCGATCTGCCATTGATAATAGGTTAAAATTCCGGTAAATAAGATGGCAATCCCCAGTAACGCCACGACGTGATAGCCATGCCACCGCTTCATTAAGAAATTAGGCATTCCTCACAACTCCTACCTGTTTGTGTCCATTCGTTTCCTTAGGTCAAACACTAAATCAATTATACCTAAAATGCGGATGAGATACAGTAAAGGTGGGAAAAGGATTCCCAAAAATAATATAGCCACCGGCACTGCTTTGTGAATTTTTTTCACATGGAAAAAGAAAAAGATACATGCAAGACCCTGGATTACCATGATCAGTTCCAGGATCGGAAGGAGGTTATACATAGCCATATAAAGGGCTGACCCTTCTTCCATATCCACAAAGTAGATAAAGATATACATAATCAGATAATACCAGATAAATGATTTCGGAAAACCCCACTCACGCAAAGGTGGAAACCTAGTGACGTCCACTTTTCTTTTTCTCAGAATAAATGACGCGATCCACTGGACTGTAAAAGCGTAGGAGATCCCCAGGATAATAAACAATGCCGGCGTCACCGTTGTGAGTCCGTCAATGAACCCGGCTGCCGTTTCAAATGTGTCGTCCTGACCGAGCATCGGCAGTAGTGATTCTGTTGTCTCAACAGATTCATAGAGCGCGTCCTGAACGCTCTCGATTGGATGAACATCAAGAATGACGATACTTCCTATAAAGTTTAAAATAATGGCTGCAATAAATGTCAGGGAACCGCCAAGGAGAACACCAAAAGCTGTTTTCTTTCTCCGGTAAAGTTCGCCGATGACGACCCCGGTCGAAGCAAACGTGATGGTAAAGATTATGGCCAGCGGGTAGGCAATGATCAGTAATACAGCAAAGCTTACTGTCATTAAGAAGATTGCCGGCCTTAACCCATGTTTAGCTGCAAAAATAATAAACGGGACAGGAAGTAAAAACATCGTGAACAGACTGATCACCGGCACAAACAGTGTTGCCATAATCAGGAGCAGGTAAATCCCTATATATAAAGCGCCCTCTTTGATCGGGCTTGTTTCGTTCATCATTGGTTCCCTCGTTTCACATACGGTTTCATCGTTTCTTATTGTAGCATGAGATAAAGAGAAAGAACAAAATCAAACAGATGAGCCCTGGAACGTCTGGTCAGGTATCATCGCAAAAAAAAATTAATCGTATAATGGTTATTCTTCAACACAAATGCAGTGGGTACAGCTAAATAACCAAAAACCCGCTACCAAATAGGTAACGGGTTTTTCGAGCTGGTAATTACTCACCAGTAACGAATGGAAGTAGTGCCATTTGACGGGAGCGCTTGATTGCGCGAGTCAATTGACGCTGGTACTTTGCAGAAGTTCCTGTTACACGGCGAGGAAGAATTTTTCCACGCTCAGAAACGAATCGTTTAAGCAAGTCTACATCTTTATAATCGATTTTCGTAATTTTGTTTACAGTGAAGAAACAAACTTTACGACGTTTTGGACGTCCACGACGGGCCATTTGAACCCCTCCTTCTTTTAGAATTTTTATATTTACACGTCATTTAAAGCGTGATTAGAACGGCAGATCGTCATCATTAATGTCGATTGGTTTGCCGTCATTTGCAAATGGGTCATCTGAGAAGTCCGACTGTCCCCCACGTCCGCCGGATTGCTGACCTGGGTTGTTTTGATAACCATCGTTGCTTTGACCGTAGTTTCCGCCGCCGGATTGCTCGCGGTTTCCACCACCGCCTCCGCCTTTTGTTTCAAGGAATTGTACACTCTCAGCTACAATTTCCGTGATAAAGACGCGGCGTCCTTCGTTATTGTCGTAGCTACGGCTCTGAACTCGTCCGTCCACACCGGCCATGCTACCTTTTTTCAAGTAGTTTGCTACGTTTTCCGCTTGCTTTCTCCAAACAACAATGTTCAGAAAGTCCGCTTCACGGTTTCCCTGCTGGTTGGAAAAAGGACGGTTAACTGCAAGTGTAAATGTTGCAACTGCAATGCCGTTTGCTGTATAGCGTAACTCAGGATCTTTTGTTAGTCTTCCGACTAACACAACGCGGTTAATCATAAGTCGAACTCCTCCCCATTCTTTTAATCTTTATTTACCTGCTATTCGTCGTCGCGAACAGCGATTCTGCGTAAGATGTTTTCGTTGATTTTCACCAAACGATCGAACTCAGAAATGGCCTCTGGGTTAGAGTTCACTTTAAGGATTACGTAGTAACCTTCATTAAAGTCATCGATTTCGTAAGCAAGACGTTTCTTTCCTACTTCCTCAACCTTTTCCACTTCTGCGCCGTTGTCAGTCAAAACCTTGTTGTAACGTTCTACGATTTCTTTAGTAGCTGCTTCTTCAAGGTTAGGACGTACAATGTACATAATTTCGTATTTGCGCATGTTTTTCCACCTCCTTTTGGACTTAGCGGCTCCTCGTTTTGAGGAGCAAGGAGCAAGCATATTTCTCTTTTGCTCGCAATTGTCAATTATAGCAGGGTTTTTTTGAAAAGACAAGATTGATGGGGATTTTTTTATAAATGGAATATTTAAATGAGGATATGAGTTCCTGAGTCGTTAATAAGAAATTATAGGAATTTAGGAGAATATTGATGTTGTTGCCTTGTCCGCTGCAGTGCCGGCGAGCCTCCTCGTACTCCGCACTGCGGGTCTCACCCGGACTCCCACTACCGCGGTAGTCTCGGCCATTTCGGCTGCATGATTACAACGGTGTTTCCGAAAATGATCTTTCAGCAACAGCCTGCATATTTATTCCTGAAAGTAATCGATAGATCCCTTAAAAATAAAATTATTATCCTTAAATCTTCTTCCCTATTCCTGAATATGATTCGTTTTTCATTAATCCTGCCAACAGACTCCTTAAAATCAAACATCATTCCTGAATCCATTTACCCGGCTCCTTAAAAATCATAAATCGCCAAGCGATTACCTGCTCAAAGACCCCCCCACCCTGCAAAAACGACAAAAAAAGAACCCCTGCTTCCCCAGCAGGAGTTCTTCTCATTTTTATATTACACATTGAAACGGAAATGAACGACGTCTCCGTCTTTTACAATGTACTCTTTTCCTTCAAGACGGACCTTCCCGTTTTCTTTTGCCACAGTCATGTTTCCTGCAGCTACGAGATCCTCGTAGGCAACGACTTCAGCACGGATAAATCCACGCTCAAAGTCGGTGTGAATCACACCGGCAGCCTGGGGTGCTTTGGTACCGTGCTTGATCGTCCACGCACGGACTTCCTGCTTACCTGCAGTAAAATACGTTTCAAGACCGAGAAGATTGTAGGCAGCTTTAATCAACTGATCAAGCCCTGATTCAGCAATGCCCAGGTCATCAAGGAACTCCTGCTTTTCTTCACCGTCAAGCTCGGCAATTTCAGATTCAATTTTCGCACAGACAACAATCACTTCAGAGTTTTCTTGCGCTGCAAACTCACGGACCTTCTGCACGTTTTCGTTGCTGCTTGGATCAACAATTTCGTCTTCACTTACGTTTGCCGCGTAAAGAACCGGCTTTTTAGTAAGAAGGTGCATACCTTTTGCAAACTTGTCCTGTTCTTCTGTGAGACTTACGCTTCGTGCCGGCATTTCGTTTTCAAAAGCATCACGGAATTTTTCAAGGATCTCAAGCTCGAACATGGCATCCTTGTCTTTTTGGCGAGCCATCTTACTCACTTTTGCCAGACGCTTCTCCACTGTTTCCATATCGGCAAGAATAAGTTCGAGGTTGATAATCTGAATATCACGGATCGGATCTACGCTCCCCGACACGTGAGTGATGTTTTCGTCTTCAAAACAACGGACAACGTGAGAGATTGCGTCTACCTGACGGATGTGTGATAAGAATTTGTTTCCGAGCCCTTCCCCTTTGCTGGCTCCCTCAACGATACCGGCAATGTCTGTGAATTCAAAGGCAGTCGGAACTGTTTTATGGGGATCAACCAGTTCTGTAAGCTTGTCGAGCCTTTCGTCAGGTACTTCCACGATCCCCACGTTCGGGTCAATGGTACAGAACGGATAGTTGGCTGACTCCGCTCCTGCCTGGGTAATTGCATTGAATAGTGTTGATTTTCCTACGTTTGGTAAACCAACGATTCCTGTTGTTAATGCCATAAAGCATGCTCCTTTATTCGTCGTGCTTGCCCGCTCGGCGGACAACCTACGTTTTTATTTCGTCTATAATTACGTGATTTTCGCGACAATTTCATCCTTCCCAATTATAGATAGTCTCAGGCAAAAGCGCAAGACGGTGTGTGGTTAGGTTTTGCCCCTCACATTCATAACCTGCAAAAAAGCCCGCAGCTCTTTTTCAGAGTCGCGGGCATGCCCTTTATTCTTCGTGGTGTTCAAGCACCTTTTTCATTTTTTTACCAAACTCTTTTCTTGGAAGCATGACGCTGTGGTCGCACCCCATACATTTGATACGGATATCCATTCCCATCCGAATAATCTTCCACCGGTTCTCCCCGCACGGATGAGGCTTTTTCATCTCGACAACATCGTGCAGTTGAAATGTCTTGTCCGGCATCATTAATCACCTCTTCGCCCTCGTTCCTTTGCTGATATTATACAACACTACCACTAAGTTTAGTAAAGAGGATTTCCCTTTCCATTCTTTCAATTTCACTCCTGCTTAAGGAACCGGCCTTTCATCAAAGCGGTGGAGAATCGGATAAAGAAGAATCGCAGCAAGAATGTAGAGGTTTAGTAACCCGTACAGCGGATAAAGTATAGCAATAAGAGTTGAAAACCCAATGGTTGTGAGTGGAATCATCAACGCAGTCAGAACGAGAGCAATCAGCCAGAAAGGCAGGCTCACATATTCCCTGAACCTTGTACAAAGTCCGAGCATTCCAGAAGCCGCTGTTGTGTAGATGGCAGCCCACAGGAGGCCGGACATGACGAGAACCATAAAGTAAGGATAATGCTTCAAAATAGCAAATAAGGGTATTTCATATAACATTACTTCATGAGCTACAATCAGCAGTGATTCATTATACAAAAATGAAATAACCCCCATAACAAGCGCACTTCCGAAGCTGGCAATCCAGATTTCACCTGGATGTCTGATTTTTTTCCCGATAGCTGCCAGCACCGCTACAAGTGGAAGGATGTTTAAAGCTGTAAATGTAAACGCTGTGGGCCAGTTATGCTGGGCAGTTAAATCAAAGGTAATTTCAAACCCTGTGGTCCACTGAAAAACAAAGAGCGTACCAACCAAAAATACAATGAGGACCGGGATGATGACGGCATTCATGGAGGTCATTCCGGATATCCCCCACACAAAGAGCAGCACAAGAAGCATTGAAATGATGGATACACCGTACCAGTAAGGGATATGAAGAACCTCAAGCGTAGCTCCTCCACCCGCGATCATAATAATGGTTGTGGAGAACAAATAGAGAATGATCATATAATCATAGACACCTGTAAGCCGTTTCCCCATCAGCTTCCTCAATACAGGCATATAATGTTCTGTCCGGTTCTGATGGCTGATTGTCATCAGTACGTAACAGCAAATGAAAAACAGAATTGCAAATAATACGATGGCCAGGCCGCTTTCACTTCCGAAGAACTCCCACAGCTCTCTCCCTGAAGCGTAGCCTGCACCAATAATGGTGCCTATAATCAGAAACATCCATTTTAAACCTGATAGCCACATGGTCTCTTTCCCCTCTTCCTGCCATTTTTGGGACGTATAGATTCGTGAAAGATTCCGTATACTGTTAATACTATTTGGGAACAGGGGGTTGTATGATGTTTCGTGGACAACTTTTTCAAAATCACCGCCCTTCCCCTTACCGCATCCATGCTAAAGACACAAACGCTGCTATTGAACTGTCAACCCATCTTAAGACGATGCTGGCAGCTGAAAAGAAAAGGGATCTGGTGATTGTATGTATTGGTTCGGACCGGTCAACAGGTGACAGTCTTGGTCCGCTCATCGGAAAGAGGCTGGAAGAACAGCCTGTACGAAGCTATCATGTGTACGGAACGCTCACGAACCCGGTACACGCCGTTAATCTGGAAGAAACACTCGCACATATTGAACATACGTACGATAATCCGCTGATTTTAGCCATCGATGCCTGTCTCGGACGCTCAACCAGTGTCGGCTATGTCTGTCTCGCTGAAGGTCCCCTGAAACCGGGATCTGCTGTAAAAAAACAGCTGCCTCCGGTCGGTGACTATCACATGACGGGTATTGTCAATGTGGGAGGATTTATGGAGATGATGGTCCTGCAGAATACCCGCCTTTCTGTTGTCATGGAAATGGCAGAAGTAATGTCCAAAGCTATTATCCATGCTACACGGGGTCTCTCTGCACCAAGAAAGAAGTTCACCTGGCCAACACTCACACAGACAAAATCACAGACATAAAAAGTCTGCCTCAAAAGGAGAACAGACCTTTCTGAGGCAGACTTTTTTTATGCAATCGTATTGATAATGAAAACGAACAACACTGCAAGAGGAATTGCCGGAAGCAGATTCGCCACCCTCACCGGTTTAATCCCGACAATGTTTAACCCAATCGCGAGAATCATAATCCCGCCCACAGCAGTAATTTCACTGACCATTAAATCAAGAAGTTCTTCCGGTACAAACGCTACGATATATGCTGCCCCAAGAGCAATCGATCCTTGATAAAGGATGACTGGAATGGAAGAGAACATCACACCAATCCCGAGTGTGGCCGCAAAGATAATGGAAGAGAAACCATCAAGGACACTCTTCGTCAAAAGTACCGAATGATCTCCCCGAAGTCCACTGTCCAAGGCACCGATAATCGCCATAGCACCTACTACAAATAACAGTGTTGCTGCTACAAACCCTTCTGCAATATTAGAACTTTCACTGCCTCGTTTCATTCTTTTCCCAAGAACGCCGCCCAACTGATTGAGTTTCCCTTCAATATTCATACGTTCCCCAAGGATTCCTCCCAGAGCGAGACTGAAAATAACGAGAAGAAATTCCTGGCCTTCAAGAGCCATCGTGATTCCCAGGATAATGACGGCAAGACCGATGGCTTTCATCACTGTTTCTTTCATCTTTTCCGGAATGCGTTGCAGCTTAACTCCTATGTAAGCCCCGATAATGATAGTCAATCCATTTACGAGAGTACCGAGTAACACCATCTGTCATTCTCCTATCCAAGTAAACCTTCTTTTATCTCTTCCACGGCCCGAGAGAGGGTCTGGATGTCATTTTTTGTATTATACAATCCTGCACTTGCCCGGACGAGTCCGCTTTTTGACGTATCCAGATACTGATGGGACAAAGGAGCGCAGTGAACACCGCTGCGTACAGCAATGTCGTAGTGTTGGTCCAGAATCATCGCTGTTTCATGTGCATCCACTCCTTCAATCATAAATGAAACGACCCCAAGTCTTTCCCCTTTTCCTGAAAAAACACGAACACCGTTTATTTTCCCCAGGGCGTCTGCAAGCATCTGCCCAAGTATTCGTTCATGTTCCCCAATCTTTTTTACTCCGACAGCCTTCAGCGCCTGCGCGCTCTTAAGCAGGCCTGCAATACCGGGCGTATTCAGCGTGCCGCTCTCCATCCCTTCCGGCCAGATATCAGGCTGACCAGGTTCTTCGGAATGGCTGCCGGTACCACCGTAAATCAGAGGGGAGTTCAATTCCCGGCTGAACCATCAATACACCGATTCCCTGTGGACCCAGCATTCCTTTATGACCCGGAAATCCAAGCATATCAATGCCGTCATTCATTGAAACAGGAATAATTCCGGCTGTCTGAGAAGCATCGACTAAAAAAACGGTCTCTTTCCGCTTTTTAACACATCTCCCCACTGGGCAGCCGGGAGGATCTCCCCTGTCACATTCGATGCATGTGTGGCAACGACCATTCTGGTCTCAGGCTTTAGCGCGCTTTCCAAAACACCTTTCGTAAAGCTTCCAGTTTCATCAGGCTCCATATAGCTTACCTCTACACCCTTTTCTCAGCCGTTCCAACGGACGGCGGACAGCATTATGTTCAAACACTGTGGCAACGACATGATCCCCTTTTGAAAAGGAAAGCCGGAGATTGCCTGGTTCAGCGCTGTCGTGGCATTTTGATAAAAAAGCACATGATCCTCCCTTTGACAGTCAAATAAAGCAGCCAGTTCTTTGCGGCAGTCTCTGATAACTGAAGACGCCTTTCTTGCCAGACGGTGACCACTTCTTCCGGGATTAGCCCCGTAAGAAGAACCGCTTCCGACATCGCTTCCTTCAGGTTTTGGAAAACTTGAAGCAGCATTGTCCAAATAAATCATCCTATCCCTCCGATCCAACTCGTACTAAGCCTGCAAAAAAAGACCACCGTCGGGGATGGTCTCACTTACGATCATTGTTATCCTTCACGGTCGAGTAACGTAAGAATCCGGTCCAAATCGTCCTCAGAAAAGAAGTCGATCTCAATCTTGCCCTTTTTCTTACCTTGCTTGATTTGTACATTCGTGCCGAAATATTTTTTCAGTGATGCTTCCCGTTCTCTGACAAATGGGGATACCTGTTTCTTTTTGTCCTTCGTTTCACGTGAAACGGCTACATTGACCTTTTGAACATATTCTTCGAGCTGTCTTACACTCAGCTTTTCGTTAACGACCTTTTGAATCGTTGCCGGAATCTGCTCTTTATTTTTTAATCCAAGAAGGGCACGGCCGTGTCCCATGGAGAGCTTTCCTTCAGCGAGAAACTGCTGGGCAAGCTGGGGAAGCTGAAGAAGCCTTAAATGATTGGCAATATGGGGACGGCTCTTACCGAGTTTTTTCGCCAGCTCATCCTGTGTAATCTGGAGATGCTCCATCAATTTCTGATAGGCTTTCGCTTCTTCCAGAGCATTCAGATCTTCCCGCTGAATGTTTTCGATCAGTGCGATTTCCATCATTTCATCTTCTGTGAGCTGCCGCACGACAGCCGGGATCGTTTTTAAATCCGCTGCTCTTGCAGCACGGAACCGGCGTTCTCCAACAACAATTTCGTACCCTTTAATGCTTTTTCTTACAATAATCGGCTGAAGTACTCCATGCTGGGCAATGGACGTCTTCAATTCGTCAATTGCTTCGTCACTGAACTGCTTCCGCGGCTGATAAGGGTTCGGCCTGAGCTCACTGATGCTGATCTCATCGACTTTTTCTTGCTTTTCATCATCCGGAAAGAGTGCCTGAATACCTCTTCCTAGACCTTTACCCATTTGACACCACTTCCTTCGCTAGTTCTGTATATACTTCGGCCCCTTTGGATCGGGGGTCGTACGTAATAATCGGTTCACCGTGACTCGGTGCTTCACCAAGACGGACGTTCCTTGGAATAATCGTCTGGAAGACTTTTTCCCGGAAGTACTTTTTCACTTCTTCAATCACCTGTATACCGAGGTTTGTCCGTGCATCCAGCATTGTAAGCAGTACGCCTTCAATCGCCAGCTGCTGATTCAGGTGCTTTTGTACGAGCCTCACTGTATTCAGTAACTGACTGAGGCCTTCGAGAGCATAGTACTCGCACTGCACCGGAATAAGCACGCTGTCCGCAGCAGTCAGAGAATTAATCGTCAAAAGCCCGAGAGATGGAGGGCAGTCAATAATAATGTAGTCGTAATCTTTTGTTACCTGATCGATTGCCCGCTTTAATCTTACTTCCCGGGAAATAGTCGGAACAAGCTCTATTTCTGCACCTGCCAGCTGAATCGTTGATGGCAGAATATGAAGTCGTTCCGTCGACGTAGGCTGAATCACTTTTTTTGGGTCTGCATCTTCAACAAGGACATTATAAATGCACTCATCAATATCACCTTTATCAATACCAACCCCGCTCGTTGTATTTCCCTGTGGGTCTACGTCAATGATCAACACACGCTGTCCCTGGGCAGCAAGACACGCGCTTAAATTAACTGCAGTCGTCGTTTTTCCGACGCCGCCTTTCTGATTTGCGATGGCAATTACCTTTCCCATCTCGTCACCTACCTGACTTCACGTTCCTTTATTAAGTGAAACTGATTCTTTCTGCATGATAAAAACATTCTGGTCGCTATTTTCCGAAACGATCGAAATATTCTGTAACTCGTTTTATTTTACCACGAAAACCGCCGAAAAACGGAAGTACGGTTGAGAAAAATGATAAAATACCTATATAGATAATCAGGAAAAATGTCGACCATTCCTAGAAGAAAGGCTGATCAGACGATGTACTGTTTATGCGAAACACCTTTACAATCAATTCACCTGCAGTCAGACAGTGAGAATCCCCTTACGTGCTCTCACTGCGCAGCTAACCTTGAAATCGGAGAATTGACAATTTCCCCTCTCGTAAAAAAGGCCGTGATGCAGTGGGCAGATCATTACGAACAAGGAAAACTGACCACAAAAGAGGCCAATGACGCCGGACACCAGCTTGTCTACCGCCTGCAGGCAGCACTTGACGGCAGAACACTTGTGTTTTATATTCCCCTTCTGGAAAAATAAGGCCCTTGTCTAAGGACTGCATAAAAGTGCAGTCCTTTTTTTGGCTGATTAACGGGTTTGCAGTCGGGATTAACGGTTTAGTCCATTTCCCCAAAAAAAGAAAGCATTCGCCCTGTTTAAAAAGAGGCCGAATGCTTTTTTGTATACGTTCATTTACGATTTAGGAATACGGATTGTGAACTGATAGTAATCATCATTTTCTTCTTCGTTTGTATCCAGCTCCATTCCGGACTGCGCCACCATGTCGAGGGACTGGCGGATCGTGTTCATAGCCAGACGCATATCCCTGGAATAACCTTTACGGATCGGCTTTTTCTTTTCCGGTTTTGGTTCAATCATGCGCTTAACCTGTTCTTCAGTCTGCTTTACGTTCAGTTCCTCCTCAATAATCCGAGCAAGGAGTTTGATTTGTTTTTCATCATCTTTCAGTGAAATTAACGCACGTGCATGGCGTTCTGTAATCAAGCGGCCCATGAGGGCGTCCTGTACTTCCTGGGGAAGGTGCAGGAGTCTCAGTTTATTTGCAACCGTAGACTGCCCTTTCCCGAGTCGCTGAGCAAGACTTTCCTGTGTGAGACCGTGAATATCGATCAGCTTTGCATATGCCATCGCTTCTTCTATGGAGGTTAATCCTTCCCGCTGCAGGTTTTCAATAAGTGCAACGGATGCCGTCTGGGCATCATTAAATTCTTTTACTACGCCGGGAATCGTTTCCCACCCAAGCTTGGTTACTGCACGCCAGCGACGTTCTCCTGCAATAATCTCAAATTTCCCGTCCCGCTCACGGACGACAATCGGCTGAATAATGCCGTGGGTCTTGATCGTCTGAGCCAGTTCTTCAATTCGTTCATCCTGAAACACAGTACGGGGCTGGTACCGGTTCGGAACAATATCTGCAACGGGAAGCTGCCTTATTTCCTCTCTGTCACTCACTTCAACTTCTTCTTGTTGTTTTTCATTCAAGCCAAACAAGCGTGACAACGACTGCTTCATGGCGACACCACCTTCTGAAAACTACCTTACTCCATTTCGAGAAAATCACAAGAGAATCCTGCTAGACTGCGGGTAAAAATTACGCTAAAAATCGTGGTTTTTCACTGTCTCTTTTTCCGAATCATTCATTCAGCCGCGTTTTACACCAGGGGCTGCTTGTTCGGAGTGCCCGGTTTTCGTGGAAATTTACCCGGGGTCTGATTCACTTTTTTGATTTTAATAATGGATCGTTCGCTTTCTTCCTGAGGAAGGGTAAATTGATTCGCTTCAATCAGTTCCCCGCCTAAAAGGGAGAATGCCTTTTTCGACTCGCTGAGCTCATTTTTTGCTCCTGCACCTTTCATTGCCAGAAATGTGCCGTCTTTTTTTACGAGAGGAATGCACAGCTCGCTTAAAACAGGCAGTCTTGCCACTGCACGAGCCATAGCCACATCAAAGTGTTCACGGTGTTCCTTTTTCTTACCGAACGTTTCTGCCCGGTCATGATAAAACGATACCCCTGTAAGATCGAGTTCTTCTGCCAGCGCGTGAAGAAATGTGATCCGCTTATTCAGCGAATCGACAATCGTCACGTCAAGATGCGGAAAGCAGATTTTAAGGGGCAGGCTTGGAAAGCCGGCTCCGGCACCGATGTCCACTACTGTTTCAACTGAATTAAAATCATGGTAAAAAGCCGCCGAAACTGAATCGAAAAAATGCTTTAAATAGACTTCTTCTTTGGCAGTAATGGCTGTGAGATTCATGCGTTCATTCCAGTCTACGAGAATGTGAAAGTAACGCTCAAACTGAGACAGCTGATGATCGCTCAGAGTGATTCCTCTTTTTTTAAGCTCTTGTTGAAATTCTTGTACGTTCATGCTCTCACCTTTTCTGCTGACGTCAGGATTCAGCTTTATTTGATGCGTGCACTTTTTTTAACCGGCCCTGCTCCATGTAAACAAGCAGAACAGAGACATCGGCCGGTGTCACACCCGATACCCGGGATGCCTGGGCCATCGTAAGTGGACGTACTTCTGAAAGCTTTTGTCTCGCTTCCATGGCCAGTCCGCTGATGGACATATAGTCAAGGTCCACTGGAAGTTTCTTTGTTTCCATCTTCTTAAGACGCTGAACCTGCTCAAGCTGCTTGGCAATATACCCTTGGTACTTCAGCTGAATCTCCACCTGCTCCTGCACGTCTTCGTCCAGTTCTTTCTGTGGCGGTGTCAGCTGTGCTACATGGCTGTAGTTCACTTCCGGTCTTTTTAAAAGAACCGTTGCATTCATGGCATCTTTTAATGGCGAAGAAGGAATCGATTCAAGGAGAGCCTGTGCTTCATCGGAAACTTTAATAGTAGTTTTTTCAAGTCGTTTAATCTCGCCGGCAATCGCTTGTTTCTTCTCTTCAAAACGGGCAAATCGCTCGTCTGAGATCAAGCCAATCTCGTGTCCGCGCTCTGTGAGGCGGAGGTCGGCGTTGTCATGTCTCAACAGTAGACGGTATTCAGCCCGGGAAGTGAGCAGCCTGTACGGCTCGTTTGTCCCTTTTGTCACGAGGTCATCAATTAAAACGCCGATATACGCATCAGATCTATCCAGAATTAATGGCTCTTTGTCCTGGACTTTAAGTGCAGCGTTGATCCCGGCCATGAGGCCCTGCCCGGCTGCTTCTTCGTATCCACTCGTGCCGTTAATCTGACCTGCTGTAAATAAAGAGTCGATTTTTTTCGTTTCAAGTGACGGCCATAGCTGGGTTGGTACCATGGCATCATACTCAATTGCATAGCCCGGCCGCATCATCCGAACCTCTTCAAGACCTGGAATGGTCTTAAGCATGTTCAGCTGGATATCTTCGGGCAGACTCGTTGAAAGCCCCTGTACATAAACTTCTGACGTATTTCTTCCTTCCGGTTCCAGGAAGATCTGGTGACGGGGTTTATCGCTGAAACGGACAATTTTATCTTCAATTGACGGACAGTATCTTGGTCCTGTCCCTTCGATCATACCTGAATACATTGGTGAACGCTGAAGATTGCTGTTAATAATTTCGTGCGTCTCATCATTTGTATAAGTAAGCCAGCACGGAAGCTGGTCCGTTATATATTTAGTCGTTTCATATGAAAATGCTCGTGGAACATCGTCCCCCGGCTGAATTTCCGTTTTTGAATAGTCGATCGTCTGGCTGTTTACACGAGGCGGTGTTCCGGTCTTAAAGCGGACCATCTCAAAGCCGAGATCTTTCAGGTTATGGCTCAGGTTTACCGACGGCTGCATGTTGTTCGGTCCGCTGTCGTATGCGAGGTCACCTAAAATGACTTTCCCCCGAAGGTATGTTCCCGTAGTAACAACAACCGCTTTCGAACGGTACTCGGCACCTGTCTGGGTCACAACACCTTTACAAACTCCGTCTTCAATAATAAGCTCTTCGACCATCCCCTGCCGCAATAACAGGTTCGGTGTTTCCTCAATGGTCTTTTTCATTTCATGCTGATACAAAAATTTGTCTGCCTGCGCACGCAGTGCACGTACTGCAGGCCCTTTACCTGTGTTCAGCATCCGCATTTGAATATGGGTTTTGTCGATATTACGGCCCATTTCGCCGCCCAGTGCATCGATCTCCCGTACGACGATTCCCTTTGCAGGCCCCCCAACTGAGGGGTTACAAGGCATGTAGGCAACAGCATCCAGGTTAAGGGTCAGCATAAGCGTGTTTGCGCCCATGCGGGCAGAAGCAAGCCCTGCCTCCACCCCTGCATGACCTGCACCGATGACAATGACATCATATTCTCCACCTTGATAATTCATTGGGATTTACCTCCTTAATCAAACTTTCGTACACGTACATTTATTTTCCTAAACAGAACTGGGAGAACAATTGATCAATCAAGCTTTCATTCACGCTGTCACCAATCACTTCACCAAGCAGTTCCCATGCTTTTGTAATATCGATTTGAACCATATCTACCGGCATACCTGCATCTACAGATGACAGGGCATCGTCAATCGTCCTGCTCGCCTGATTTAACAGAGCGATGTGACGGGAGTTCGACACGTATGTCATATCACCTGAATCAAGGTCTCCTTCAAAAAAGAGCTCCTTGATTGCTTCTTCAAGCTCATCAATGCCTTCATCTTTCAAAAGGGAGGTTGTAAGAACGGTGCGGCTCCCTGCCAGTTCCCTCACCCGTTCCATATCAAGCTTTGACTCAAGATCCGTCTTGTTAACGATGATGATTGAGTCCCTGCCTTCACTGATTGTGAGGAGCTTCTCGTCTTCTTCCGTGAGCGATTCATTATTGTTCAGGACCAAAAGAACGAGTTCGGCTTCACTTACAAGCTTCCTTGATCTTTCAACTCCGATTTTCTCTACTACATCTTCTGTTTCCCTGATTCCTGCAGTATCAAGCAGGCGAAGAGGCACGCCGCGAACATTCACATATTCCTCAATAACGTCACGCGTCGTTCCGGGGATATCAGTTACAATCGCTTTGTTTTCATGAACAAGACTGTTTAACAAAGATGACTTCCCTACGTTTGGCCTGCCGATAATAACCGTGGACAGACCTTCACGAAGAATTTTTCCCTGCTGGGCGGTCTGCAGTAAATAATTGATCTCATCTCTTACATACCCTGCTTTCTCCTTTAAGATATCCAGAGTCATCTCTTCTGCGTCGTATTCGGGATAATCAATGTTCACTTCTACATGAGCAACCGTTTCTAAAAGTTCCTGTCTGAGCTTTTGAATCCTGCTCGACAACCGTCCCTCTACCTGACTCATGGCCACATTCATGGCACGGTCCGTTTTCGCACGGATCAAGTCCATGACTCCTTCTGCCTGAGACAAGTCTATGCGGCCGTTTAGAAAGGCACGCTTTGTAAACTCACCAGGCTCTGCAAGTCTCGCTCCTTCATTTAAAGCCATCTGCAAAACACGGTTTACAGAAACAAGTCCCCCGTGACAGTTAATCTCAACCAGGTTTTCTTTTGTGAAAGTCCTCGGCGCATGCATCACACTGATCATAACTTCCTCGATTGTTTCTTCTGTTTTCGGATCAACAATATGTCCGTAGTTAATGGTATGGGTGTCTGCTTCAGTGAGGGTACGTCTCCCTTTATACAGGCGGTCTGCAATGGCGATCGCATCATCTCCGCTGATTCTTACAATCCCGATCGCTCCTTCTCCCATCGGTGTTGAAATCGCTGCGATTGTATCCAGTTCCATTCCCCTTCACCTCTCTTTCGCTTCATTCATTTATTCGATCATTTATTGTTAATGGGGTAAATAAAAAACTGTATCCAAAATATTAGAATACCACAATAGCCTTTTTAACAAAAGGACAATAAAGGAAACTGAAGTGCTGTCCGGGCAGCAGGTAAATGAAAAAGATGTTTTTATCCACAGTATCCCTTATCAGCTTGGACGAAAATAAGTCAATATAACCGTTTCCACATGTGGGTAACTGTCCTTCGCTCCGCTATCCACATTTTTAGATTTTGCGATACAAAATCAAGGGCGTTAAAGCAAAAATGGATCCAGGTGGAGAGGGTTTCTTCGAATAAGGATTCAGGAAGAATTGGTTAAGGAGAACTTCAGCCTGTTTATGCAGACTTTCGGTGATATTATGAGGAACTTCGGTCCGTTTTTGCAGACTTCAGAAGCATTTTTGCAGAACTTTCGGCGATTTAAAGAGAATTAGTCATATTACGACAAATTGCGCATCCACCCGACCTATAAAGGGTGTCTCAAAAGGTCACAGTAGATTGGCAATGACTCCGCTCATTGCCTCGATATTGACCCAAAAGGTAAAAATCAACCTTTTGGGTCAACATCAATAAAAAAACCCGCTGCACACATGCAGCGGGTTTCCGTTTAAAAGTGAATTCTCAGGTGACTGGTTGATTATTTAGGTGTAACAACGATACGGCGGTTCGGCTCTTTTCCATCCGAATACGTGCCTACGCCCTTTACATTCTGAAGCGTCGTATGAATGATCTTTCTCTCAAGGGCGTTCATTGGCTCAAGACGGACCTCCTGCCCGGTCCTTAATGCCTTGTCTCCGAGACGGAGTGCGAGCTTCTCAAGAGATTCCCTGCGGCGCTCACGGTATCCTTCTGCATCAAGTACGATTCTTAAATACTGCTCTGAATTTTTGTTCGCTACAAGATTAACAAGATACTGAAGAGAATCGAGCGTCTGGCCTCTTTTCCCGATGAGGATCCCGATTTCCTCCCCTTCAATATTAAAGGAGACCGTATCCTTGTTCACTTCGTGGGAAACACTTGCCGTAACTCCCATCTTATCGATGGTTTCACGCAAAAACGTCAGGGCTTCTTTTAACGGATCCGGCTTCACAGCTGCTTCAACAACAGCTGGTTTGCCTCCGATGATGCCTAAAAAACCCTTTTGAGCTTCTTCAATAATACGAATATCAGCCTGTTCGCGGCTTACCCCTAGCTTTTCAATGGCCAGCTCGATCGCTTCATCAACAGTTTTACCTGAAACAGTCACTTTTTTCACTATTTCTTCGCTCCCCCTGTGTTCGGCTCAGCATTCTTATCTTTTCCAACATTCGGACCTGTAATGAAATATGTCTGAACAATCATAAAGATGTTACCGATAACCCAGTAAAGGGCAAGTGCAGCCGGGAAAAACGCGGCGAATGCCATGATCATGACCGGCATGATATACATAAGCATTTTCATTTGCGGGTTGTCTGTTACCATCATCATCTTCTGCTGAATAAATGTTGTTGCACCCGCAATCAGCGGAAGGATGAAATACGGATCTGCCATACCAAGTTCAAACCACAGGAACTGCTGAGGATCACCTGTATAGGAAGGGTCGACTCCCGGGTTAATCTGAGGTGTACGCATGATCGCGTGGTAAAAGGCAATCAGAATCGGCATTTGAATCAGAATCGGGAAACACCCTGCAAGTGGGTTTACTCCATGTTTCTGGAACAACTGCATCATTTCCTGCTGCAATTTCTGTTGCGTCTGCTGATCTTTTGCACTGTATTTTTCACGAAGAGCTGCCATATCAGGCTGAAGTGCCTGCATTGCCTTCGTACTCTTCGTCTGCTTGATCATAAGCGGTAAAATAAGTATACGAAGTAAAATCGTTACGATAATAATCGCAAAACCATAGCTGTTTCCTAATGCTTCAGCAATCGTAATCATCAACCAGGACAAAGGATAAACAAAATAGCTGTCCCAGATGCCGCCGTTTGTACTGTTGATCGGCTCATTAATGTTAAAACAGCCCGTCATAATGACCATTAAAAAGAGTAAGACTGACACTAATCCAAATTTTCTTAACACGATGGATCCTCCCTTGCTTTCATTGAAGCATAAAAATATCTATATCATTATCACACGGATGATTTGTCTTTTTTTTCAGGAACGGGTTCAATCCCTCCTGGATGAAAGGGTTGACATTTCACTATTCTTTTAACCGTCAGCCATGTCCCTTTTAGCGCCCCAAACCGTTGATACGCTTCAATTCCGTATTGGGAACATGTTGGATAAAATCGGCAGGTGGGCGGTGTAAACCGGGAAATGTACTTCTGGTAAAATCGGATCAGGCCAATAAACAGCCATTTCATATTTCATGACCTCACTTCACGCTTCTGCCGCCTGCGGGTTTAATAATCTTTCCACGCTTCAGGACATGAAGCAGGCTTTTACGGACTTCATGAAAATTCATTTCTGCTGTCGGCTTTCTGGCGATAATCACATAATCCTGCTGCTTTTTCATCTGCGGTTCAACTTCACGGATCACTTCACGAATCAGACGTTTCACTCTGTTTCTCGTTACCGCATTGCCTACTTTTTTGCTCACAGACAGCCCGACACGAAAATGGTCATTTTCCTGTGTCTTTTTCTGATAAACAACAAACTGGCGGTTGGCTACAGAGAAGCCGCCTTTGAAAACGAGTTGAAAGTCCTGATTTTTTTTCAGCCGATAGCGCTTTTTCATGGGGATGTCCACCTTTGTTCAGCCGGGCATTTTAATTTTAACTTGAAAAGAGCCCGAATGACACTCAAATTTCATTATATCTAATGCACGCATGAAAAACCAGACAACGTAAGGCCGGGTTTTAATCAGGTGCACACATGAAAGATGGGAACAAAGAGCGTTCAGCCCCATTGTTCCCCTCATTACCGACCACACTGATGTCATTGATCCCCCGTCGCTAACTCGATAAGGAAAAAAAGACCACTGAGCGGTCAGTGGCCTTTTTTAAGCAGATAGTACTTTTCTTCCTTTACGGCGACGATTCGCCAATACTCTACGGCCGTTTTTCGTACTCATGCGATTACGAAAACCGTGTACTTTTTTACGCTTACGGTTGTTGGGATTGAAAGTTGGTTTACCCATCTATTTACACCTCCTGGGAAATATCCATATAAACAGTCTTGTAAAGTATAAAAATTCCCGGGCTGAATGTCAAGGTTATTTCCTGAACAGAATCTTCCTTTTTAAAAAACAGTTCATTTTCCCCTGGGATCCAGTCAAATTTCTTTCTCCTGAATTTTTTATACTCCATTGATCTTTATTAAACGCTTTTCGTAAAGGTTATTGCTCTTATAAAGGTACATTCTGCTACAGGCGGACGCTTTCCGTGGGCATAACTTCAGTCGCCGAGAGAAAGAAGAGGACACTCAAAATGAAGTCCATTTTCTTAAAACAGGCTCTTAAAGTTAGATGTTGTTTTGCGCTCATTGCACGTTCTGCGGGCGGCTCGATCCTCAGTCCCTTGCGCTTCCGGGGTCTCCCGGAACTCGCTTTTCCCCCAGGAGTTTCGCGCATTCACTCCAATCAACGCCTTTTCTAAAAAATGTCGTTGCAGCCTCCCCACACTTTTCATCCCCTTGTATGACCCTTGCGGATCGCCAATCATCCACATTAAAGAAAGCAGAAATCAACACCGCTTTAAACGCAAAGTCTTTCAAGAGTTCTTTTAATAAATGCATTGTACAGTACGGGCAAAAAATATGCTGTGGACAACTTTCTACATTATTTTCGTTTTCCACACAGGCCTTTCGACAAGTTTTACACATGATCTTGTGTTGTGGAAAAAAGAAAAACACAACCCGTGGAACTTTGTGGATAACTCGCGAAACTTATTGAGAGCGTTCTTCTTTTTTGATAATATATTCTTGTTTTTTCAGTGGAGAACCTGTGTTAAAATGATAACTATCCACAGCTGTGTACAACTTTGTGGATAGTTATACACGGCATCTTGATTGTTTTATCCACACAGGTGTGCACAACGTGTATTTCTGAGTTTCTACTATAATACTGTTTTTCCACATTGTATACCCATTAATATATATTCAACATTATTTCTAGCGTTATACAATTGTTATACAAGCTGACTTTCTAATAAAGTGGTCGGCTCATCTGTTGTGGAACAGAATGTAAGTTGAAGGAGGTAGACGGTTGGAGAATTTAAGTGATCTTTGGGAACAGGCCCTCAAAAATATTGAAGAGAAAGTCAGCAAACCGAGCTTTGAAACGTGGCTTAAATCAACAAAAGCTGAAGCCATTGACCAGGATACAATGACAATAGTGGCACCAAATGAGTTTGCCAGGGACTGGCTTGAAAACCGGTATTCCGGATTGATCTCAGAAACACTGCAGGAATTGACAGGAGCAGAGCTTCATGTCCGTTTTGTAATTCCAAAAGACGAGCAGGAAGAAAATCTGGATCTGATAGAGAAGATGAAGCAGCCGAAAAAACCTGCTGTGAAAGATGATAATGAAACACCAAAGCATATGCTGAATCCTAAATATACTTTCGATACATTTGTCATCGGCAGCGGCAACCGCTTTGCACACGCTGCCTCCCTTGCAGTGGCGGAAGCTCCGGCCAAAGCTTATAACCCACTTTTCATTTATGGTGGGGTCGGACTCGGGAAAACCCACTTAATGCATGCGATCGGCCATTATGTAATTGATCATAATCCTGATGCAAAGGTGGTTTATTTAAGTTCGGAAAAATTTACAAACGAATTTATTAATTCCATCCGTGATAATAAAGCCGTCAACTTCCGCAATAAATATCGAAATGTGGACGTGCTTTTAATAGATGATATTCAGTTCCTTGCAGGAAAAGAACAGACTCAAGAGGAGTTTTTCCATACATTCAATGCACTGCACGAGGAACGGAAGCAGATTGTTATTTCCAGTGACAGGCCCCCAAAAGAAATTCCGACACTCGAAGACAGACTTCGTTCGCGATTTGAGTGGGGGCTGATTACAGATATCACGCCACCGGATCTGGAGACCAGGATTGCCATACTTCGTAAAAAAGCGAAAGCGGAAAATCTTGATATTCCTAATGAAGTCATGCTTTATATTGCCAATCAAATTGATACGAACATCCGTGAACTTGAAGGGGCACTAATCCGTGTTGTTGCCTATTCTTCCCTTATTAACCAGGACATGAATGCCGATCTTGCAGCTGTTGCATTAAAGGATATTATTCCGAACTCCAAGCCAAAAACAATTACTATTACAGATGTGCAGCGTGCAGTAGCAGAAAACTTCAACGTGCGTGTAGAAGAAATGAAAGCGAAAAAACGTACAAAGACTGTCGCATTTCCAAGACAGATCGCCATGTATCTCTCAAGAGAACTGACGGATAATTCACTGCCGAAAATCGGCGGGGAATTCGGAGGACGTGATCACACAACTGTCATTCACGCACACGAAAAAATCTCAAGGCTTCTGACGAGTGATCAGGAACTGCAAAAGCAGGTGCAAAACATTACTGATCAACTAAAATCAGGCTGATTGCTTCTGTGCACAGTGTGAATAACCGGTACAGGTTTATCAACAGCTTGTCCACAAGTGGATAACTTGTCCCTTCTGGGTTTTTTCTCACTTATCCACATTTACACAGCGCCTATTACGATTACTACGTTCTTTTATTCTTAAAAATAAATAATAAAACCGACTGAGATAAATAAAGATTCAACCGAAATGAAAAGAGGGGAAAACCATGAAATTTACTATTCAACGGGAACAATTTGTGCAAAGCGTACAACACGTATCAAAAGCCATTTCATCGAGAACGACGATTCCAATTCTTACAGGTATCAAAATTGATGCGTCAGAAGAAGGCGTCACACTGACAGGAAGTGACTCTGACATTTCTATTGAATGCTTTATTCCAAAAGAGGATGAAGAAAACGAATACGTGGAAATTGAGGAAGAAGGAAGCATTGTTCTTCAGGCAAAAGTATTCGCGGATATTGTAAAAAAACTTCCTGAAAACAAGATTGAAGTGACTGTGCAGGACCAGTTCGCAACAACACTGAAATCAGGTTCTTCGGTTTTTAACCTTAATGGACTCGATCCGGAAGAATATCCACGCCTTCCTCAAATTGAAGAGGACAGTGTGTTTAAGCTGCCGACAGATCTCCTGAAAAATATCATTCGCCAGACTGGCTTTGCTGTTTCCACTGTAGAAACAAGACCGGTGCTCACAGGTGTTCACTGGAAGATTGAAGACGGAGAACTGATTTGTACATCAACAGACAGCCACCGTCTCGCAATGAGAAAAGCGAAAGTGGAGACCAATACTGATGATCTTGAATTTTCAAATGTGATTATCCCTGGGCGCAGCCTGGGTGAACTAAGTAAGATTCTCGACGACTCTGAAGAATGGATCGATATTATCGTCACAGAAAATCAGATTTTGTTTAAAGCTGAGAACATCTTGTTCTTCTCACGGCTTCTTGACGGCAATTATCCCGCAACAGAGAACATGATTCCGACAACGTCTAAAACAGGACTGAAGCTGGATACTAAAGTTCTTCTTCAGGCGATCGAGCGTTCATTGCTTCTTTCAAGAGACGGTAAGAACAATGTCGTGAATCTGAAAACAATGGATAACGGACAGATTGAGATTACTTCTGTAACTCCTGAAGTTGGAAAAGTAACGGAAGATCTGCAAGCGATTGAGCTTACTGGGGAAGAGCTCCGCATTTCCTTTAACGGGAAAAACCTCATCGATGCTCTGAAGGTTGTCGATTCTTCTGAAATACATGTAGATTTCACCGGGGCCATGAGTCCGTTTGTATTAAAACCTGTGGATCATGACTATACGCTGCACCTTTTTTCACCTGTAAGAACGTATTAATTCCAGAGGTAATAAAGCTGTCGGATCGGGCTGTAGCCTGACCCGGCAGCTTTTTAAAATCGCTCTTTTGAACCCGTTGTCGTTTGAAAGGAAGCTAGTAAAGTATATAAACCGGCCTCAGCTTTGTGATTAAGGAGTAAAAGAAGTCAGCAATTGATTTTATTTGTTGTCTGAGCCTCTTAGGATTATTTTAGCAGCTCCAGGCGGACGCCTTCCGCCCTAGTGTACTTAAAAATGAGATTGTATTTTGTTTGGGTTCTCAAGACTTTTACATCCTGTTTCTTCATGAAGAATCTCCTCTTTGCTATAAATAAGAATTATCGTCGGTGATAATCTACGGACGCTCTCATTTTTAACTTTTGTTAACCTTCGTATTTTGTGAATGAGAGTCGATGTAGCCAAAATGTCCACAGACTACTGCGGAAGTGGGGGCTCGCCGACACCTCCGCGGAAAGCGAAGGACATTCCGGCTGCATCTACACCAACAGCTTTATAAATTGGTGCAATCCCTTATCTTGATGGCTATGCTCAGAATCCGGAAGCGTAAGAGAGCGGAAATCAACCTCCATGCTTAAGAGAACCAACGTAAAATAGATAGGGATTCATGTAAGTAGGTCGTTTTTACATGGAATATGTCGAATGGTTATACTAAACATACAATGAAAGTTGGCTAAATCGTCCATCTTTTAGTACAATATAGTTTGAGGCCATTTGCGTTTTTACATAATCAGGCGCAAATATCAGGAATCGGAAAGTGAGTGACCATCGATGGAAGAAGCGGTGAAAATCGAAGGTGAATACATGACGCTTGGGCAGTTGTTAAAAGAGACAGGGGTCATTGATACCGGCGGCATGGCCAAATGGTTTCTGCAGGAAAACATCGTTTACGTCAATGATGAGGAAGAAACCCGCCGAGGGCGAAAGTTATACCCTGGAGACATTGTTAGATTTGAAGGCGGCGAAGCGTTTGTTCTTGAATAAACGGCTCCCTGCCTGTGACAGGCAAGGAGGTTCAACGTGCAAATTGACGAGCTGACAGTCAAAAACTATCGTAATTATCCGGAAGTACACGTGACTTTTGAAAATGAAGTGAACGTGATCATCGGGGAAAACGCACAGGGTAAAACAAACTTGATGGAAGCCATCTACGTACTTGCAATGGCTAAGTCACACCGGACACCGCGGGACAAAGAACTTATACGATGGGACCAGGACTTCGCAAAGATCCAAGGCAAACTTACAAAAAGGACAGGCCCGCTTCAGATGGAAGTGATATTTTCACAGCGCGGAAAGAAAGTGAAGCTTAACCACCTTGAAAAGAACAGGCTCAGTGAATACATCGGTACGTGCAACATCGTCATGTTCGCTCCTGAGGATCTGAATCTGGTAAAAGGGAGTCCGCAGGTAAGACGGCGCTTTATTGATATGGAAATGGGACAGATCCACTCTCTCTATCTCTACCATCTGGCCCGGTACCATAAAGTACTGAAACAACGGAACCAGTTATTGAAAAACATGCAGAAATCCAGGAAAGACGAGGATTATATAATGCTGAGTGTCATCACTGAACAGTTGACAGAGTCTGCTGCAGAAGTGATTCAGAAGCGTTTTTCATTTTTAAAGAAACTTCAGCAATGGGCCGAAGATATACATTTTGAGATAAGCAGGGGTCTTGAAAAGCTGGAGATTAGATATATTCCCACATGTGACGTATCAGAAGACATGGACTTGTCGACAATGAAAAGTAAGTTAACAGAAGCGTTTAATGATATGGGAGACCGGGAAGTGTTTCGCGGTACAACATTAATCGGTCCTCACCGGGACGATTTGAAATTTTTTGTTAACGGCCGGGACATACAGACCTACGGTTCTCAGGGGCAGCAGCGGACAACCGCTTTGTCGCTGAAGTTAGCAGAAATTGAATTAATCTATGAAAAAGTCGGCGAATATCCGATTCTATTATTAGATGACGTATTATCTGAACTGGATGATTACCGTCAATCCCATCTCCTCGATGCTATACAGGGGAAAGTACAAACGTTTGTAACAACAACGAGTGTGGACGGTATACACCACAAAACGCTGCAGAACGCCCGTTTGTTTTATGTTGAACAAGGAACGGTCAAGCGAAAAGAATGAGGTGGTTCATATGTTTATCCATTTAGGCGGAGATACGGTGATTCGTTCAAAAGATGTAGTGGCTATTCTTGATCATCAAAGCAGAGGATTGTCGCAGGATAACCAGGATTTTTTGACTAACGGGAAAGAACAGGACCACATCACACAGATATCGCCGGATCTCGTGAAGTCAGTTGTTATAACTGTAGAACGCGTCTATCTTTCACCAATTTCATCGCTCACCCTGAAGCGGCGTGCAAACGTGGCTGTGGACTTTGATGAAGATGAGACCGAAAAAGCGGAAAATAAAGATTCATCGTTTAATTGAAATCATTATTAACATTATCATTCCATGCAGTGCATCCACTGCAAAGAAGTGTAGGTGAAGAGTGTGACCATTGATCAACAGCAATCCTATGATGAAAGTCAGATTCAAGTATTAGAAGGCCTGGAAGCCGTAAGAAAGCGCCCGGGTATGTACATCGGTTCCACGAGTGTACGCGGTCTGCACCACTTAGTGTGGGAGATTGTGGACAACAGTATTGACGAAGCGATGGGCGGGCACTGTGATACGATCCGCGTGACGATCGGAGAAGACAACAGCATCACAGTTGAAGATAACGGCCGTGGTATTCCGGTTGGAATACATGAGAAGATGGGCCGCCCTGCAGTTGAGGTTATTATGACTGTCCTCCATGCCGGTGGTAAATTTGGCGGCGGAGGATACAAAGTATCCGGGGGACTGCACGGTGTAGGGGCTTCTGTAGTAAACGCCCTTTCAACAGTGCTGGAAGTGGAAGTTCATAAAGAAGGCAAGATTCACTATCAGCAGTTTAGACAAGGTGTACCTCAGGAAGACCTTGCTGTTATCGGCGATACGGAAAAGCAGGGAACGATTATCCGTTTTGAACCAGACCCTGAAATTTTTACTGAAACGAAAACGTATGACTACGATATTCTTGCAAACCGACTGCGTGAACTTGCATTCCTGAACAGAGGACTGCGCATTTTTATTACAGATGAGCGGGAAGAAGATAAAAGTTCCGAGTATTACTATGAAGGCGGTATTGCCTCATTCGTAGAACATTTAAACCGTACAAAGGCACCGATTCATGAGCCACCGATCTTTTTGGAAGGCGAAAAAGACGGCATGACAATAGAAATCGCAATTCAGTATAACGAAGGCTTTGCGAGCAACCTCTATTCTTTTGCCAATAATATCAATACCCATGAAGGCGGGACGCATGAGTCCGGATTCAAAACAGCTTTAACCCGGGTAATTAATGATTACGCCCGCAGGAACAATATGTTTAAAGAAGCAGATCCAAACCTTGTGGGCGATGACGTCCGTGAAGGACTTACGGGGATCATCAGCGTAAAGATCCCGGATCCGCAATTCGAAGGTCAGACAAAGACCAAGCTTGGAAACAGTGAAGCCCGTACGATTACAGATTCTCTGTTTACAGAGCATTTATCCAAGTTTCTGGCTGAGAACCCTTCTGTTGCACGTAAGCTTGTGGAGAAAGGAATTCTTGCTTCCCGAGCAAGAGATGCGGCTAAAAAAGCCCGTGAACTGACCCGTCGTAAGTCAGCTCTTGAAGTTAGTTCATTGCCTGGGAAATTAGCAGACTGCTCTTCCAAGGATGCGTCTATTTCTGAGATTTATATCGTAGAGGGTGACTCTGCCGGTGGTTCGGCTAAACAAGGACGTGACCGTCACTTCCAGGCAATCCTGCCGCTGCGGGGGAAAATCATTAACGTAGAGAAAGCACGTTTGGATAAAATCCTGTCCAACAATGAAGTCCGGGCGATTATCACTGCACTTGGAACTGGAATTGGCGAGGACTTTGATATTACAAAAGCAAGGTATCACAAAATCATCATCATGACTGATGCGGATGTTGATGGAGCCCACATCAGGACACTTCTCCTTACATTCCTGTACCGTTATATGAGACCGTTGATTGAGGAAGGGTACATCTATATCGCACAGCCGCCGCTATACAAGATTCAACAGGGGAAAGTTGTGCACTACGCCTATAACGAGAAAGAAATGGAGAGGATTTTGTCGGAAATTCCGGATAGTCCAAAACCAGGTCTGCAGCGGTACAAAGGTTTAGGGGAGATGAACCCTACTCAGCTTTGGGAAACAACAATGGATCCATCGAACCGGACAGTACTTCAAGTGACGATGGAAGACGCGATGCTGGCTGATCAGGTCTTCGAAATGTTAATGGGAGACCGGGTAGAACCACGTCGGGACTTTATCCAGGAAAATGCCCACTACGTGAAAAATCTTGATGTATAAAAGAGATACAGTGGCCATGCAGTGTGAACCTTCACCTGCATGGGCTTCTGTCTTTAAATACAGAGGCTAACATGTTCATGTGAAATGAACAGCTGAACGGATCATACCGACCCGTTTGACTTAAGAGAAAACGGAGGTAAGCGCAATGTCTGAGCAAGACCAATCCAGAGTAAAAGAAATAAATATTAGTCAGGAAATGAAGACGTCCTTCATGGACTATGCCATGAGTGTTATCGTCAGCCGTGCACTGCCGGATGTACGAGACGGATTAAAGCCCGTACACCGCCGTATTTTGTATGCCATGAACGAACTCGGCATGACACCGGATAAAGCCTATAAAAAATCCGCACGTATCGTCGGGGAAGTAATCGGTAAGTATCACCCGCACGGTGACTCTGCCGTTTATGAAACGATGGTACGGATGGCGCAGGACTTCAGCTATCGTTACATGCTCGTTGACGGACACGGGAACTTCGGTTCTGTGGACGGAGATGCAGCTGCAGCGATGCGTTACACTGAAGCAAAACTTGCAAAAATATCCATGGAGGTCGTCCGGGATATCAATAAGGATACAATCGATTATCAGGATAACTATGATGGAAGCGAGCGCGAACCGATCGTCCTTCCAGCGAGATTTCCAAACCTTTTAGTTAACGGAGCATCAGGGATTGCTGTAGGAATGGCTACTAATATTCCACCTCATAACCTGAATGAAGTCATCGACGGTGTTCTTGCCCTGAGTAAGGACCGTGATCTTACGAACCAGGATCTCATGGAATACATTCCGGGACCAGACTTTCCAACAGCTGCAGAAATCGTCGGAATTTCCGGCATTCGTAAAGCTTATGAAACTGGTAAAGGTTCGATTATCATTCGTGCGAAAGCTGAAATTGATGAAATTAAAGGCAAGCCGCGCATCATTGTGACGGAGCTTCCGTATCAGGTAAACAAAGCAAGACTGATTGAAAAAATTGCCGAGCTTGTGCGGGATAAAAAGATTGACGGCATCACAGATCTTCGTGACGAATCAGACCGTACAGGGATGAGAATTGTCATCGAGCTTCGTAAAGATGCAAATGCCAACGTGCTGTTGAACAACCTTTACAAACAAACCGCTCTTCAGACAAGCTTTGGTATTAATACGCTGGCTCTCGTAAACGGGCAGCCGAAAGTCCTTGACCTTCGTTCTGTTCTTTCCCACTATATCGATCACCAGATCGAAGTTATCCGGAGAAGAACAGCGTTTGAACTGAAAAAAGCAGAAGCACGGGCTCACATTCTCGAAGGCTTGCGTATTGCACTTGATCATATTGATGAAATCATCGCACTTATCCGCGGCTCCCAGACAACAGATATTGCCCGTAACGGCCTGATGGAAAACTTTGAGCTTAGCTACGAGCAGGCTCAAGCCATCCTCGATATGCGTTTGCAGCGTCTTACCGGTCTCGAGCGTGACAAGATTGAAGCCGAGTACCAGGATCTTCTTGCACGCATTCAGGAATTAAAAGCCATTTTGGCTGATAATGAAAAGGTCCTTGAAATTATCCGCGAAGAGCTTACTGATATTAAAGACCGCTACGGTGACGACCGGCGGACAGTCATTACACTGGGTGAAGACAGCTTTGAAGACGAAGACCTTATTCCGCGTCAAAATGTTGTTATTACCCTGAGTCACAATGGTTATATCAAGCGTATGCCTGTATCCACCTACCGAAGTCAGAAGCGGGGAGGGCGAGGTATTCAGGCAATGGGAACGCATACGGATGACTTTGTACAGCATCTGTTTATTACAAATTCCCATAACGTACTCTTATTCTTTACAAACAAAGGAAAAGTGTACCGCTTGAAAGGGTATGAAATCCCTGACCTTGGCCGGATGGCAAAAGGAATTCCAATCATTAATCTTCTGCAGATTGACCAGGATGAGTACATCAGTACTGTCATCCCGATTGAAGAATTTGAAGATGACAAGTACCTGTTCTTTATGACCAAACACGGTGTAACGAAACGATCAGTCTTAAGTGCGTTCGCCAATATTCGTAAAGTAGGGTTATTTGCTATCAATCTTCGTGATGAAGATGAACTTCACGGCGTGCGTCTGACCGACGGAGAACAGGAAATGATTGCAGGGACGAAGAAAGGGATGTCCATCCGATTCCACGAATCAGATGTCCGCCTTATGGGAAGAACAGCAGCCGGTGTTAAAGGAGTGACTCTCCAAAACGACGATGAAGTAGTCGGGATGGATATCATCCATGAAGACCAGGATGTTCTTATTGTTACGGAAAAAGGATTCGGAAAGCGTACCACTATTGAAGAATACCGCGTCCAGACCCGTGGCGGTAAAGGGATTAAAACATGCAATATCACTGACAAAAACGGTGACCTTGTTTCTCTTAAAGTCGTTTCCGACGACGATGATCTGATGATTATTACAACTTCAGGTGTTATCATCCGTATGCACGTAAACGAAATCTCCCAGACAAGCCGGAACACTCAAGGTGTCCGACTTATCCGTGTAGGAGACGAAGAACACGTATCCACTGTCGCCCTCGTTAACATCGAGGATGAAGAAATCGATGAAGATGTGGACGGAGAAGGTGCACCGGAAGAAGCAGAAGAAGAAACACAAGAAGAACCGCCGGCAAATGAGACGGCCGATTCTGAAAGTGACACAGAAGAATAATGTACTTAAACGCCCTGCTGGGATCCGGCGGGGCGTTTGTTTATATAGGAGGTACCTGTTGTCCTCTCATATTTAAAAGCGTTATAGATAGTTCAGGCAAAAGCAGATACAGAGCCGTATCAAAAGGAAAGATAGTCCGATTGACTATTGCTTCGTTTTCATATGGAATTATAGGTATGTAAGAACAAGGGGAGTATTCAGATGAGAGTAAAAATAAACGATTTGGTTCCGGGATGCATTATTTCAGAAGACGTCTATAAAAAGGGGACCAGCCCTCTTATAAAAAAGAATACAACGATTACTGAGAAGCACATTACTACCCTGAAACTCTTTTTTATTCAGGATGTCCCTGTAGAAGCGAAGCTGACAGATGGAAGGATATTTTCTCCTTCTGAAATAATTACAGAAGCAGATTCAACTCATAATCATAAAGAGAGTGTTCAGCCCTCTGCCAATTTTATTATTAATTACAAAGAAGCAGTAGCAGATTATAAGAAGCTCTTTGTAAAATGGCAGGGTGGGACAAAAATAGACGCATATGGAATTCGGCAGCTTCTATTAAAAATCATTTCCGAAAAACCTGAACCTGAAATTCTGCTGCACTTACATCGTCAGTCCACAGTAACTGACTACAACTATCATCATGCCATAGCAAGGGCTGTTCTCAGTTATATGATAGGAGAACGGCTTGATCTGCAGGAAAAAGATCTGGTACAGCTGGGGATCAGCGCTTTAATGGCTGATTGCGGAATGTCAAAAGTATCTTCCACTATTCTGTTAAATAAGAATCTCATGAAAGGTCAGTTTAAAGAAATACACGATCATCCACGATATGGTTTTTCCATGCTGGAAGGAGTTACGGGAGTTTCTGAACAGGCCCGTCTAGGAGTCCTTCAGCATCATGAACGGGAAAACGGCAGCGGATACCCGAACAAAATAAAAGGAGACCGTATCCACCAGTTTGCAAAAATTATTGCAGCAGCAGACATGTACCATGCAATGACATGCGAACGTCCCTATCAAAAGAGGCAGCCGCCATATAAGGTTTTGGAGATCATAGGTAAAGAATGTTTCGGCCTTTTGGATCCTTTAGTAATCGATAAAATAAAATCACTGTTGATTAATTTAAAAATTGGAGAAAAAGTACGTTTAACAAATGGGGAAGAAGGGGTAATAGTATTTTTACAGAGTAATGAACCTACCCGCCCTATTCTACGCATGTTAACATCCAACGAACTTTTTAAACTCTCTGATGCCACTTCCCTGTTTATTGATTCCAAAGTCGATTAGCCATTTTATTAAGACTGTAAAATTATTTTAAAATATTTATTAAAAACTTCTTGTTTCCATGTGAGTCGCATGGTATATTTATATTCGTTGCTCAAGACAAGGCAACAAACATTTTCCAGTGATAACATAATCATCAAATTCTTCTTAAGAAAGATTAAGAAAAAGCTTGACGGAAGTTAACGGAAAATGGTATGATAATCAAGTCGCTTCGGAAACAAGCCAAGCGCTAAACGAAAGACAGTGACCTTTGAAAACTAAACAAAAAGCCAAGCGAAACGTGGGATAATGACAAATTATCCCGTCAATGAATGAATTAAATGATGTCAGAGACATCAAACTTTCTATGGAGAGTTTGATCCTGGCTCAGGACGAACGCTGGCGGCGTGCCTAATACATGCAAGTCGAGCGGACTGATGGGGAGCTTGCTCCCCTGACGTCAG